>CAIYJU010000014.1 GCA_903926565.1 uncultured Bacteroidales bacterium | reverse complement strand
GGATTTTATATGGGTAGAAAATCGTGCATAAATGCATTATTTCGTCCCGTACGGGACGAAATGGCTGTGTAAACATTCGACTTCTACCCACATTTTGTGCCTACGGCACAGGTTTAAAATTAGAATTACAACCAATTAAGAAATTTAACCAGGCTCCTAAAAAACAGAATACAATAATACAATTTATTCCCAACAACCAGGTCTGCCTGTCCGCCTGTTACGGTACAACCGAGGTAAACGGATTCCTCAAACCCTTGGCATCCTTCAGATAGGCTTTTATTGTTCCGACGATGATTTTCGCCTCAATATAGACCGGTATTTTATTTTCATCATCCGTAACCCAGACAAGGATATCTTCATCACCTTTAAAAATCGTACCCTGAACCATTTTTGCTGCAAATTTGATACATCGGTATTGCTTTCCGTCTGTAGATTCAACAATTTCCTTTCCCAGGGGTCTGATATAGATTTCGAAAGAAGCATCGTCAATGATCACCTTGACATGTCTTTTAATTTCAGGATTCAAATTTGAGAAATCAAGTGTTCGGGTATAATAAATGGCAGATAACATATCAAATGTGCATGGAACCATTGGCAGGGTATCTGTGCGTTGTGACCTGTTTTTGCATTTGGTGTTTGATATGATCTTTTGAGAAACGTAATCAAAATAGAGCGTATTCAGCAACGTATAGCCTCCTTCCGAGACATTCCTTCTGAAATCATACGATTTGAAAGTCTCAGGATCGATCCATGAATCAAAATAATCCCTGACTTTGAATAGCAGATCATAAGAAGCAAAGGACTTTCCTGTACCCTTCAGATGCCATGATGGTTTGCCGCGAAAGAGTTCACTGGTCACCGAAAAAGTTACCAATCCTGCATCTACCCACACGGGGCCCCAATTATAGGATACGGTATACCGGATCTGTTCACCGTCACCAAAAACGGTATTTGATACAGGACATTGTCCTGAAGCTGATTGCGAAAATCCCATGGCACCTATTACCAACAGGATTCCGATAAGAAATGGTTTTATTTTTTCCTCCATAAGAAATACACCGGGATCCCAAGAAGAACGATGATTAACCCCGGCCAGGTATATCCCGGTTTATAAATAAGCAGAATAATCATCACAGACAAAGCTAAGATGATATAAATCATGGGGACGACCGGGTATCCAAATGCTTTGTACGGGCGTTCATGATCAGGACGGTTTTTTCGCAGGAGGAACAGGCCAAAGATGGTAAGTACATAGAATATTAATACGGCAAATACAACATAATCAAGTAGTTGCCCGTACGTGCCAGACAGGCATAACATGGATGCCCAGAACCCCTGAAAGATCAGTGCAGTTTCGGGAACACCTTTTTTATTCAGGATGCCGACCTTAGTGAAAAATATCTCATCCTTTGCCATTGCGTAGTACACTCTTGCCCCTGCGAGGATGAGTCCATTGTTGCAGCCAAAAGTCGAAATCACGACAAATGCGGCCATGATCATAACAGTATAATCGCCAAAGACGCCCGAGATAGCAGCCGTTCCGAGCCGGTCGTTCACAGCATACTGCATTCCCCTGGCGGCAATATCAGCTCCTTCCTGTGAGCCGCGCAATGGCAGCGCTGCCATATAAACTAAATTGGCCAGCAGGTAAAGAACTGTTACAATAAGGGTTCCCAGGACGAGGCTGAGAGGTATGTTTTTCCGTGGATTGATCACTTCGCCTGCAGTGAAAGTAATGTTATTCCAGGCATCCGACGAAAAGAGGCTGCCGACCATGGCCATTCCGATTGCTGCAACAAGGGCCATTCCTCCAAGCGGGATGTTGTTGCCATCGGAACCCTCTTTTTCCGGGCTCCAGAAAATAGCCGTATTTTCGTTAATTGCATGCCAGTTTGCAGCAAACCCCAGTCCGATGATGATGAATAATACCAATAAAATAAACTTGCCGGAGGTGAACGCATTTTGAACTTTCTTACCCTCCTGGACACCGCGCGTATTTAACCAGGTTAAAAAAGCGATGGAGCCGATGGCAACCAGCTGGACCGGGCCAAACTTGAAGAAGCCGGATTTAAACCAAACGATGTTTTCTGAGATTTCAGGAATCAGGACTCCGGAGAATTTTGCAAAGGCCATTCCTACTGCGGCTATTGTTCCGGTTTGAATGACCAGGAAGAGCGTCCATCCGTATAAAAATCCTGTCAGGGGGTTGTAGGCTTCTTTAAGGTAAACGTACTGGCCGCCTGCCTTGGGAAACATGCCGGCAAGTTCGCCATAGCTGAGGGCCGCAAAAATTGTCATGAAACCAGTTATGATCCATACCACCATGAGCCAGCCAGGTGAACCAACCATTCGGGCAATGTCGGCGCTGACAATAAAAATACCTGAACCGATCATGGAACCCACGACGATGGCGGTAGAGTCAAACAGGTTTAATCTTCGTTGAAAGGCGTTTTCTTCGATCATGATTTTAAGTTTTTTCCAGCACCAGGTGCAATTGTATTTTTTGCTGCAATTTATGAGAATTTTTGCAGAAAATTTGATTAATAGGAATCATACCCGCAGATATTATCAGACAGGCCTCAAACGGGTGCCAAATTATTTGCCATATTAGGTTTCAAAGGTCAAGCAAATAATTTATTTTGATTAGGCGCAATCGTACCAGTAACTAATAACTGATGGACTTTTGATTTTAAATGACCCTTCCCCGACCCTCCCCTTGAAGGGGAGGGAGTACGTTTGTCGAGGATTACAAACGATTTCATTGACGAATGAATGATCCTTGCAGTTTCACAATGAGGACATCTCTTTTTGCTGGCAGAGGGTTCTCCCTCCCCTTCAAGGGGAGGGCAGGGGCGGGGTCATTGCCATACCGACTGAGGTTGATATGTGTTCACTGTATGATTGTGCCCAATCAAATAATTTATAATAAATCTAAATAAAAATATTATTTTTGCTAACATATTTGTCAATAACGTCTAATTCTGCAGGTATGAAAAGTAAAGCGCTCCTCTGGTTTTTTCTTATTCAATCAGTTTTATCTCTCGCCCAGACACCTTATCAGTATTCATGGAAATATTACACCACCGGGAATACCGGTATTCTGGGCGATTATTCGGAGGGCTTGTGGATTGACCACAACGGTGACCCATATATTGCATCTTATACCCCGGGTTGGGAGGAGGGAGGTTTTTCGAAATACATTCAACCTGACAACCACTGGGAAAACTATTCCAATGTTGAGTTTCCTGTAATTGGCAGCACCAGCGATGTAGGGGCTTCCCGAATTTCAGATATTGCAGAAGATGCCAATGGCGTTCTATGGATGGCGACCTGGAGAGGTATCCTGAAATTTGACCCGTCTGTCGGGGGAAGTTCTCTTCAATTTTGGGGGGCAGATAATTCGATACACCCGGGAGGCAGAACCATGGATATTGAGATTGCCCCTGATGGCTCAATATGGGGTGTGGTTCAATCGGTTACGTGGGGTTCAGGAGGGCTGGTTCATTTTAATCCGGCGACAAATGCATGGCAATATTGGGGATACGGTTCAACTGCAAATAACTGGCCCGGTCTTATCGGTTTTTGTGAACAGGTGTCAGTTCAGCCCAAGCCCACCGGAGGTTATGTTGTATGGATAGATGGTGAAGGCTGGAATACGATGATTACGTTTGATAGTGATACCCAGCTTTTTACTTTATTGCCGCAGAATCTTGTTTCAGGTGAAGTGGTTGCACTTCCCGGTAACGATTGTACAGATGGAGAAGGGAACCTGTGGGCGCTTAGGTACACTTCCGGCGGCAATGCTTTTTCACTTGATTACAGAAAGCCTGACGGCACCTGGGTTTCACCTGCACAGCCATCTTCAGTCATTGCAGACATATGGGCTTTTAAGGCTTTTGGAAACCATGAAGCCCTGATCACAGGGTTAAACAGTGAAGTATTCCAGTTTGACGGGACATCCTGGCAGAGTAAGGGAATTTGGCGGGATGGAGCATATACCTATTCGCTGGATATTGATGCGGCAGGTAATATATGGGCATGTGGCGTGGGGGGAGCGGCAAGAAGAGATGTTACGACAGGTAATTGGCAGCGCCATCGCATCACAAACTCATCCCAGATAGATTATTTTGTAGATGATATGTCAATTGACAATGAGGGTAACGTATGGATGACCGGAAACGCAGGACCTGGTGTTGGCGGTTTTCAGAAATTTGACGGAACCACCTGGACTGGCTTCAATGAACAAAATTACGGACTTGGTTATCCATTCCCTTTCCCTACGGATAACTCAGAGGCAATCTGTTATCGCCCGTCTAATGGAACAGTGGTGGTAAATCCAATGTTTAATAACCTGCACAGCTGGAATGGTACCTCCTATACTTCATTGAATTACAATAGTTCAAAATCAAAGGGGTTGGTTGAAGATTCACAAGGCCGGTTATGGAGTTACGGAGAAAATTCAGAACTTTCCTACTATTCGGATGCAAACCAAACCTGGACTTCTCAGCCT
>CAIYJU010000013.1 GCA_903926565.1 uncultured Bacteroidales bacterium | reverse complement strand
TCAGGACAGAAAATAAGGTCAAAACTTAGTGAAGGTGAATATGAAAAACAGGATTGTCTTTTGAATTTTTTCAAATCCAACATCCTTGTAAAAAACTCCTTCTGGTCTTTGGGTTCCGGGCTTGTTGACCGTTTTGCGGCCCTTCTTGCACTCGTAATTCTCGCCCGGCTGATGGATAAGGAAAACTATGGTGTATTCATCTTCATCATTACAACCCTTAACCTGCTGGCCAACACCATAATCAGCGGCCCTGCGAATATATTTGTCAGGGAAGTTTCAAGGAACAGGACGGGTGTTTCCAACAAAGTTCCGGGTTTAATAGCCCTTGGAATCTTCTGGTGCCTGATGGTGGGGCTCGCGGTCATTTTGATTACCCTTGCCTTTAACCGGGAGGTTGCGTTGTTCCTCGATCCCGGCCATCGGATATCTGCCAGTGTGATCACCGTTATAGGACCATGGGCGGGACTCATCACGCTGTCGGCTGTATTTTCGGCGGTGATCCAGGGTCACGAATTATTTGACCGTTCATTCTTTGCTTACCTTGGTAAATCGATTACAAATATCGTTTTATGCATATTCCTGGTGCTGTACTACGGACTCTGGGGGGCCATTGCAGCTTATGTACTGACAGCTTTTGTTTTCCTGGTTTTGTTGTGGATGATCAGCGATCGTCATGTTCAGTGGCATTTCCGTGATGGCATTAATCTGTTAAGGACTGACAAACAGTATGTTTCCAATGTGGTGCAGCTCTCCCTTCCGCTGATCATGCTTTCACTGATACAGATGGGAGCAGATTGGGGAGGGCAGTTTCTCCTGGCCAAAGGAGGACAGCAGTGGGCGGCAGTGGCAGACCTCGGGGTGGCAAGGCAGATCGCATTTATCCTGCCTGTTCTCTCATCAGCTGTTGCGTCTGCGGGACTTCCTCAATTTTCAAAGCAAACAAACGAAGGTGCGGATATCTATTTCCAGTCAGTGTTGAATTATATCCGCACTTCCTGGTTCATGCAAATCCCGCTGGGCGCTGTTTTAATATGCATAGCGCCATTCGTGGTCACCATAATTTACGGTCAGGAGATGGCCAGCGCCTCCAATATTTGCCGGATTCTGGTTATTTCCTATACGATCTTCGGGTTAACCGGTACGATTGGCCCGGTACTCACCTCAAAAGGAAAAACAAAATTGTTGCTTGTATTTCAGATAGTCAGGGCAAGCTCCATTCTGCTGTTCAGTTACCTGCTGCTGTCGCATGCAGGGTACGGCATTGCACTTGGATACCTTTGCGGTGAAAGCATTTTATTATTCATTGTCATGATTGTTTATGCAAGGTATGTGAGGCGGATAATTACCGGGGTCATGCCGCAGGTGTTGCAATTATTGCCAGTCCTTGTTGCTGCGGGTGTCTCCTTTTTTACCGGGCCATGGATCGCTGTATTGGTACTGATCGTTGCAGTCGGAATCGAGTTTGTGATTTTCAAAGATATGATATTGAGTAAACTAAGAAATATTTCAGGATGAATCCCCGGGTAATGATACATGTTGCCTGGGAACCCAGAACCGGCGTGTGGTCTGTTATCAAAAACCTTTTGAGGTGGCAGAAGAGCGTTGGGATTCCCGGGGAAGGTGTTTTCTTCTCATCCGACCACGGGTATATCAGCTGGTTGCAGGAAGAGATCCATTGGAACAAGCTTGATGCTGTGGTTTTTTACCAAAAGGACTACGGGCTTTCAAGACTTGTTGAGTTGTTTGATGGAAGGCTCTCTGCTGAAGTTGGGCAGCTTCAGTCAAAATACCCGGGGAACAGTGTTTACCTTCTTTTCCACGACGCCCATTTCTCTTCTGTTTTTTTTCCTTTGAATAAAAAGATTGAGGCAACAACAATTGCCATCTTCCATGGATGTCCGAACGGGTTACTCCTGCATCATCCTGTCAAACAAAGGCTCCATCACTGGCTCGGCAGGAGATTGGTGAGGTATATTGATGGAATGGTCTCGGTTGATGGGTTTAGTGTTCCGGTAATTACAGAAAAACTTCACCTTGCCCCTGATTCAATAGAGACTATTTGTAACGGGGTCCCGGCTTCTGCAGCCTCCGTTATCAAGGAGGAACCTGCTGAGAACACGACCTTCAACATAGGATTTATTGGAGCACTCGATACGCGCAAGCAATGGCACCTGGCAGCAGAGGCTGCCAGAATTGCCTGGAAAACAAATCGATCCATAAGATTTCTTCTTGCGGGAGATGGGCCGGAAAGAGAGAAAGCAGAACAATGGGAAGCTTCAAATGCTGACTTTGCCACGTATAAGGGAGAAGTAAAATCGGCATCCGAAACCGTGATCCCGGGGTTAGATCTCCTGATTCTGACCAGCAAAAATGAAGGAATGCCGATGGTTATCCTGGAAGCCTTTGCCTGTGGAATTCCCGTGATTGCATCAAGGGTGGGAGGTATTCCTGAAATTATCACGGATGGCAGGAACGGATTTCTTGTTGAAACCAGTACTGAACCCGAATCTATTGCAAAAATGATCCTGGCCATCGTTAATTCTCCCGCCTTGAATTCACAATTGAAGAAGCATGCCCTGGAAACCTATCAGAACAGGTTCTCAATTGAATTCTGCGGAGAGGCATATCTGAAACTGTTCCGGAAATTGGAAAGTAAAAAACACAACAAGGGTGCCGGTTTATAATTTTGCACAACTTGGAGCCAGGTACCGGTATCTCTATGCAGCGCTGCTGTATGAATCCGGAATGCTCGATAAGCTTTATACCGACTTCTGGATGCCTGTGAACCTTGAGTCGGATAAATTGCCATCCATCATGCGAAAAATGGCAGGGCGGAGAAGCGACAGGATCAGCAACCGGAAAGTGGTGTCGTTCTATCGACTGGGTTATCAGCTTTATTCAGCATTGAAGAAATCCAATGATATTTTTTATCAGTCGGAGGTACTGGCTGAATTCGGGTCTGAATTCGCAAAGCGTCAGCTGAAATCGATTGACCGATCCTCCGGATATATTGGCATGTGTTCAGAGTCACTGGAAGTGATCCGTGAGTTGAAGAAATGCGGGTCTCAAACCACCCTGATTCAATATGATGCCTGTGATGATTCATCCATATTAATTACTGAAAACAGGAGATGGCCGGACTGGAGCCCGGAAGGGAATCAACGGTCGCCTCAATATTATCGCCGGGTTTATCTTGAATGGGCTGAAACCGACCGGATCATGGTTAATTCAGAATGGACCCGTGACCTGATCGTCACGCAGGGTGCTGATCCCTCAAAGATCTACACAGTACCATTGGTTTGTATCAATCGTAACCCTGAGGCTGACAGGCAGATTAACATGAGCAAACCACTTAAGGTTTTGTTCGTTGGTTCGGTGGTGTTACGAAAGGGAGTTCAGTATCTGATTGAGGCTGCACGTTTATTGAATCACAGCCGGTTTGAATTCTTTATCCTCGGGCAAAATTACCAGTCTCCCGATGCATTCAAAGGGGTTGGAGAAAACGTTCATTTTATCGGGCAAATCCCGTTTCAGGAGGTTGAGAAATATTACCGCGATTGTGATGTCCTTGTATTTCCGACACTCTCCGACGGGTTTGGCAGTGTTCAGGTTGAGGCAATGAGTTACGGTCTTCCGGTGATTGCCACTTCATCCTGTGCTTCCGTTGCCGAAAATGAAAAATCAGGCTTTATTATTCCCCCGGCGGATACCGGTTCACTTGTTGGGTGTCTAGATAGGCTGGAAGAGGATCGCCGGTTGCTGGAGAAACTTTCGGTGAATGCACCCCTCCGGGCACAGGAATTTTCATTTGAGAATGTTACCAGGTCATTCAAATCTATGTTAAGCACAGTTAAGGAAAAAGTTCCGGATGAAAGTTGCTGATCTCCCGATTAGAGAGAAATTGATGTTTCTTGATGGCCTGCGGGGGCTTGCTGCTTTGTATGTGATGATTGGTCATTCGCGCTGGTTATTGTGGGAAGGCTATTCAGAAGGGTATTTAAAACATCCCGATCAGTATAATCTTGTTGGAAAATTCTTTGTCTATTTCCTCTCATTGTTCACATTTGGTCATGAGGCAGTCCTCTTTTTCTTCATCCTCTCCGGCCTTGTAATTCATTTAAAGTATTCAATGAAGCTGAAGGCAAACAGTGGCTATCAGTTTGAGTTCGGTCAGTACTTCATTAAACGGGTGAAGCGAATCTATCCCCCGCTGATCTTTGCTATTATTATCACGACAGCACTTGATTTAACCGGGAGATATTTTGGTTTTTCAATCTATCACCAGCTTACGCCGAACCATTCTATCAATGGGGTGGTATTCGATATCATGGATTTTAAAACCCTGGCGGGAAATCTTTTGCTTGTCATGGATGCCATCACCCCTGTTTGGGGCACCAACGGACCGCTATGGTCATTAAAATATGAGTGGTGGTTGTATATGATATACCCAACACTGTTTTATTTAAATAAACGAGATATCAGATGGTCCTTTGCGGCTGTTACGATGATTTTTGCAGCCGGATTTCTGGCACCTTCATCAACACTGTCGATCCTGGTCCAAATAAGCAACTATCTCTTCTCCTGGTGGCTCGGGTGTGTCATTGCAGATATCATCACAAAAAGAATTCCGGTCAGAACCGGCCCTTTTTCAATTCTGATACTTTTATTCCCGGTGCTGGTCATCTTCCGAAAAGTACTGTTTAACCAGGTTTTGGAAGATACGCTTTGGGCCGTTGCTTTCGGCGGTCTTGTATTAGGCCTGTACACTGTACATAACTATTATAAGGAACTGAAGACACTCTCTAAATTCAAGTGGCTTGGTGATTGTTCCTATACACTCTATGTTACGCATTTCCCCATCCTTGTATTTATGAACGGGGCCATCCTGATGTCGACGGGAAACGTGATGCCCCGTCATTTTTACTATGTATTTGCCGGTATCATTATTACAACATGTTTTGCCTGGGGAGCACATTTCTTTGTCGAGAAACCCTTCATCAGCACGCCACGCCTAAAAAAGCCTTCATTACCGCTTTATGAGACTTCTCGTTAATTGTTCCAATATCCGGGGCGGGGGTGCCAGCCAGGTTGCGCTGGCAACTTTTCAGCACCTCAGAAAATATGCCGGGAACACCTATTGCATCTTTCTGTCACCTGATTTTAAGGGGTATATTGATCCTGCTTCATTTCCAGGCAACTTTACTTTTCATTTTTTACCGAAGCACATCGGGGTACCGGCAAATTTCCTGAAAATCAGGAATATGCTTTCTCTGCTGGAGAAAAACTTTAATCCTGATTGTTCATTTACCCTCTTCGGGCCGAGCTACTGGACTCCTGTTTCGCCCCATCTCATGGGATATGCAATTCCTCATTATGTCTACCCGGAATCTCCGTTTTTCAAAACATTGTCGTGGAAAGAAACGGTCAATTTAAAGGTGAAGCGGTTTCTTCAGCGGTATTTTTTGAGAAAAAATGCACAGTTTTATGTCGCAGAGACGGAGGATGTCAGGAAAAGGTTGTCTGTTTTCCTGGGGGTGCCTGTTGAGCGGATTTTTATGGTGACAGCCGCCCTGCATCCGGTCTATTCTGACATGACGATCCAGAGGAAAGACCTTGTCCTTCAGCCAAGAACAGCGGGAGAGGTGCGGATGATCAGCATCTCAGGACTTGGAGCTCATAAAAACCTGCTCATTATTAAACGCGTTATACCGTTGCTTCGGGAAAAATACAACATCAATCCGCGGTTCATCCTGACAGTTCCCGATTCCATTTACCAGGAAAATTTTCCAACGCCTGACGAGCATATTATCAATGTCGGCCCTGTCTCCATTGAAAGTTGTCCGTCGTTGTATGAGCAGTCCGACTTTGTATTCCTGCCATCCATGCTGGAGTGTTTTTCTGCACTGTACCTGGAAGGGATGTTTCTTGGGAAACCAATATTAACCAGCGACCTTTCCTTTGCCCATGCTATTTGTATGGATGCGGCCCTCTATTTTGATCCCCTCGATCCTGAAGATATTGCGAAAAAAATACACACAATGGTAACGGATGAGAAAGCCAGGAATCGCATTATTGAAGCAGGTTTCAGGCACATTCATGATTTTCCGACCAGTGAGGAACGGACAAGTCAATATATGTCGATCATCCGGCAAATTGTTTCAGATTAACCCATAATCCCTATTTTTCCTTATGAATAATTACAAGTCAAAAAGAGTTCTTATCACCGGAGGGTTGGGCTTCCTGGGGAGTAATCTGGCAATCAGACTGGTTAAAGAAGGTGCTGTAGTGACCATCCTCGATTCACTCGACCATCGCTACGGTGGAAACATGTTCAATGTTGAATCTGTCAGAAACCAGGTTAAGATAATCATCGGAGATGTGTGTAACCGTAGTGTATTGAAACCCCTTGTTGCAGAAGTTGATATTATCTTTCATCTTGCCGCGCAGGTGAGCTACATCGACAGCCTGAAAATACCCCTGGAGGATCTGGATAAAAATGCGCTGTCAACATTGCTGATCCTGGAGATTTGCAGGGAGCTTAACCATAAGCCGGTGATCCTCTTCTCCAGTTCGCGGATGGTACTGGGTTATGTCAACAATAAAAAGTTCCTGGAAACCGATTATCCCAAACCATTGAGCCTTTACGGGGTGCATAAACTCCTTTCAGAAAACTATCTGAACCTCTATTTCAGGGAGTATAAAATCCCATTCGTCGTAATGAGAATCACCAATCCTTACGGACCCCGTCAGCAGGTAAAGCACAGCAAGTACTCCCTGATTGGCTGGTTTATCAGGATGGCGATGAATGGTGAAACAATAAAAATTTTCGGCGAAGGAAGTCAGCTCCGTGATTATGTTTACTCCGATGATCTGATCGAAGGGTTTTTTCGAATCGGCAGTTGTGAACAGGCAATCGGGAAAATTGTCAACATCGGATCCGGGGAAGGAACTGCTTTCAGGGAAATGGTTTCAACCGTGTTGAAGGTTGTGAAGAATGGCAGTATGGAGATGGTGCCCTGGCCCGCAAATTATGAGAATCTTGAAACAGGAGATGCCATTGCCGACATCAGCCTGATCCGGGATCTGACTGGATTTTCACCGGCAGTATCGCTGGAGGAAGGCACCTCCCTGACGTACGAATATTACAGGAAACACCTAAGTGAATATATTTAGAATCAGCATAAAACAGTGCTTTGGTAAGCGGTTTTTATGAAGAATGCACTGATCGTTTCGTTAAAGTACAATCCTGGTCATTTTTCTCACCTGGTTGCCAACTATAACCTGTTTCAGGATGGCGGCATCCGGCCAACCCTCTATGTTCATCCCGGTTTTCGTGCACTGGATATCGATCATCAATACGATACGGTGACTGCGGCAGGCGAATTGAGCGGGCTGTCGTCCATCGATGTTGCAGTCTTCTGGTTTCCAAGTGTCAGGAATATCCTGGAGGTCCTCCGGCTCAGGCTGTTGTATAAATCGTGTGTCATCTATATCTACCATGAACCGTTCGATTCCATCCTAAACTATTATCGTTCAGGGTTCAGAATCAAAAAGATCCTGAAAATCTGCCTGATCAACCTTGTGAATATCCCGGTGATTCTCCTGTCGAACAGAATCGTATTACCTTCAGCCAAGGCGTTGAAGTTATATCAGCGTAAATACACCCTGCTGAACCGGCAATACTCCATGCTTCCCTTACTTTTTGATGATGAAGCAGGTGCACTGCCGGAAATGGATGATAAGACCTGTTTTTCATATATCGGAACCATTGCGGCCGATCATGCCTTTGATCAGTTTGTAAGGTTTGCGGATCATTCAGTCCGGCTGAATTCATTTCCCGGGTTGGAATTTTTAATTGCCACACGGAATGAAATTCCCGGAAAGGAGATGGAAATTCTCAAACCCCATATTGCCTCAGGAAAAGTAACTGTCAGATCAGGACATGCAATGACGAACGGGGAGATCAATGTTCACTATAAAAAAAGCCTGATTGTGTGGAATGCATACAACCGTTCAATGCAAAGCGGGGTATTGCCAAAAGCCTATATGTTTGGGGCGGCTGTCATCACTATATCAGGAAACGAAAATGAGTTTTTCGACAACCACGAAACAGGTGTTGCCATCAGCGATAACAGGAATTTGGAGGAGACAGGCAATGCAGTATCAGAAATTTTAAATAACAGGGACCACTTTATCCGGAATTGCCGGAAAAAATTTCTGGCAACATTCTACTATAAAAGCAATATCATGGAGTTTATGAAGCTGGTTCCCCAAAACATTTTGCCCAAATAAGGAACTTATGGAGCCTGTAAGTGTAAATCTGAACATCCCGTCATATTATGAGGAACCTGACAACAGCCTTTACCGGTTCAAAAGGAAGCTGACATTTCGTAAGATCATCAATATCATAAGGATGTCGGTTCGAAACAGTCCTGCACCCTCCTTTCTGGAAATTGGCTGCGGATCAGGGTATTTTATCTCGTTTCTCGAAGATGCTTTTCCACAGGCAACGATCTCCGGGATTGAATATGACCCGAGGCTGATACCGGTTATCTCCGGGAAAATAAAGGATGCATCCATCATCAATGGCAATGCAGAGAATTTTGATCTTGGAGAAGCACAATTTGATGTTGTTGTCTCCCTGCAGGTTATTGAACATCTGCACAGGCCTGAACTGATGTTGAATAAAGTGCACAGGCATCTCATGCCGGGAGGTGTTTTCATTTTTACCACCCCCAACCTGTGTGGGCTTGGAGCAAGGTTGATGAAGAAAAAGTGGACCGGATACCGGGAGGATCATGTTTCTCTGAAAGGGTTTGATGACTGGATCGCACTCATGCAGAAAAACGGGTTCACCCCGGTTTACTGCGGATCTACCTTTTTTTCGGGAATTCCCATACTGAACAAACTGCCGCTTGGAGTCGTTAATTGGGTGCTGCTTTTTCTTTTTGGATCGATGAAATGGAAACATGGCGAATCATTCCTCGGGGTTTTCAAAAAGACAACTATCAGCTAAAAACATTACCATCAACAATACAGTGACCGGCAGAAAATCATCGGATGACGGACAATTATGGATTGTTTCGGAGTATTTTTACCCGTGCGACAATGCAACAGGCCGCATCATGACAGTGATCGCCGGCAGGCTGTCCCTGGCACGACCGGTGAATGTTATCACCACCACACAGGATACAGACTCTGCAAAGGCAACTTTACCCAATCCAATGATCCTCAGGATAAAAGGCAGCCGGCTAAGTAAAGACAGCCTGCTGCAGCGTCCGTTTCGCATCATGCTTCTGAGCTTCCGGCTTTTCTTTGCCATACTTCGAAAGGTTAAAAAAAATGACACGCTTGTTAGTGTAACCAACCCGACCGTACTCACTTTTCTCATCCGGTTTGGCAAAATGATGAAAGGCTTTAAAGCGGTGTTGATTGTGCACGATGTGTTTCCGGAAAACATGGTTGCCACGGGTTTGATCAAGGCAACAAACCCGTTATACCATTTGATTCGTGTTGGGTTCAATAAATCGCTGGATCAATACAATGCGGTTCTGGTAATTGGCCGTGACATGGAACAACTCATGAAACAGAAAATCCGGGATCCGCATAAAGTACATTATATTCCTAATTTTGCCGAACCCGATAACATTACACCCTCCGATAAAAAGAGTAATCCGGTAATCAGGCAACTCGGACTTGAAAATAAACTGGTCATCCTGTTTACCGGAAATATCGGCAGGGCGCAAAATGTGAATTTTCTGTGCAGCCTTTTGTTATCGGTAAAGCAGCTGGCAGAGGTTCATTTTTTGTTTATTGGCGACGGTGCGATGAAAGAAATGCTGTCGGAATTCATCAGGGAAAATGGATTAAACAATGCTACGCTCCTGCCGGCAATGAACAGGGACCAGGAAAATGTGTTTCTGAATGCCGGGGATATCGGGCTTGTCTCGATGAATCCGGGTTTGAAGGGGATGGGAGTTCCAAGCAAAACATATTCATACATGGCGGCAGCCAAACCCATCCTGGCCTTCGTTGAGCCCGGGTCGGAGATTGATTTGCTGGTAAAGGAAAGGGCATTGGGATGGAGTGCTGACCCGCGGGACCTGGACAGTTGCATTCAAATATTGGCTGGTTTAAACGGTCAGTGGGATGAAATCAGGGGAAAGGGCGGCATTGCAAGGAAGACCTGTCAGCAATATCATACACCTGAGGTATATACATCAAAATTGACAGAAATAATTAATTCAATTTGAGGATGAGTCCGGTAAATATATCTGTTATTGGAGGTTCAGGATTTCTCGGAACACGGTTGCTGAGACTACTAAGTAAAGAAGGTTTTCAGTTGCATAACATCGATAAGAACGGCAGCCATGATTTTTCCGGGGTTACCACAATCCAGGATATCCGCGACCCCGAAGGGCTCCGCAATGTGATGTCTCCGGCCAGTACGGTTATCCACCTGGCAGCTGAGCACAAGGATGACGTCACGCCAACCTCCCTTTATTATGATGTGAATGTGCAGGGAACCAGAAATATCCTGGATGCAATGGACCGTGCAGGAATCACATCCATTATTTTCACCAGTACGGTTGCTGTGTATGGTTTGAACCGGGACAATCCCGATGAAAATGAGCCTGTCGCCCCTTTCAACCACTATGGCAAAAGCAAATGGCAGGCGGAGGAGCTGATCAGGGAGTGGCAGCGAAAGAGCAGTGAACGCTCTGCAGTTATTCTGAGGCCATCCGTCATTTTCGGTGAGACCAACAGGGGTAATGTCTATAATTTCATCAGCCAGATGGCAAGTGGCCGCTTTTTGATGATCGGAAGAGGAAAAAATCAAAAATCAATGGCTTACGTGGGGAATGTCGCAGCCTTCATCCAATATGTTTTTGAGAACATGCAACCGGGATGCACCACCTATAACTATACTGATTTGCCGGATATAACCACCTGGGATCTCATAGGTGTCGTCAGGAGTGAGCTTGGCATTAAGATTCTCCCGGTTACAATACCCTATTTTGCAGGGCTTTTTGCCGGTAATGTTTTTGACCTGATGGCAAGGATACTCCACAGAAAATTCAACATCAGTGCTGTCAGGATCAAAAAGTTTTGCGCTACCACCCGGTTCAATGCTGAAAAGGCCCATAGCACTGGATTTAAGGTCCCTCATCCGCTAATAGAAGCCTTGCAGGATACCATCCGGTTCGAATTTTCTGACAAGAAATAGAAAAAATGGTTAAAAATCACTTTCTTTTATAAGTTGCGCTGAATTTATGGATATGCCAAACAACATTTTTACAAAAAACTTCTATAAACTAAAGGGAATATTATTATTTTTGTTCATATCCACCCTCATAATCGGCGGTTGGAAAATTGCCCATCTTGATGATTATCTGTTTGTTGCTCTGGCAGAGTTCTTTAAGCTCCTTATTTCAATCGAAATTCATATATCGCAGTTCTTTCTCAATAACGTAATGGGTATACAATCAACACTAAAAGAGGATGTGATAGAATTGCCTGGTAATGCGGCATTGCTGATGAATCCCGGGTGTACCGGACTAAAACAGGTTATTCAGCTTTTTCTCATCATGGTCATCTATCCCGGACCGGCCCGAAAGAAAATATGGTACATTCCGGTGGCCTCTTTCGTGTTATTTATAGCCAGTATTTTACACTTTGTATTATTGGCAGTACTTCTAAATGCTTATCCACTGCAGTTTGCATTTTTCCATGATCATTTATCCCGTTGGATCTATTTTACAATCTTTTTCCTTGTCTGGCTTGTCTGGGAAGACTATCTAAGCAAACCACGAATGAATAAGAGTTAGTGTAACCCAAAACCCGTCAAGATGATTTACTACTTTACAGAATATACCAGATTAATATTGTGTTTTGGCCTTTCACTCTTTATTACATTTATCCTGTTGCCTTCAATTGTTGATATTTCAAGGGCAAGGGGATTGGTGGCGGTGCCCAACAGCCGGACTTCGCACAGCAATGAAGTTCCGATTCTTGGCGGACTGGGAGTTTTTATTGGTTTTATCATTTCATGTCTTATCTTTTTAAGTTTCAGTACTTTCCCCAGATTTCAATACCTTTTTGCAGGTCTGATCATCATTTTTTTCGTTGGGTTTAAGGATGATGTTGTCGGCATTTCGCCAATGAAAAAATTCTGGGGACAGATGGTTGCTGCCCTGATTATCATTGAATTCGGCCAAATCCGTATTACGGATCTGCATGGTTTTCTCGGATTTCATGAAATCGGATACAGTGTAAGTCTGTTTCTGACACTCATTACCATTGTGGGGATTACCAACTGTTTTAACCTGATGGATGGGATCGACGGGCTCTCTTCCAGCCTGGGAATCCTGAGCTCCGCAGCATTCGGCTGGTGGTTTTTCAGATTTGGCCAATATGACTGGACGGTATTATCGGCCGGGCTGACAGGTGCTCTGGTAGCTTTTTTTTATTTCAATGTATTCGGACGAAAGTACAAGATTTTCATGGGGGATACAGGCGCACTGCTTCTCGGGTACCTCATGTCGGTGATGGCGGTCGAATTCAATGAATTTAATACCAGTTTTTCCGGCGATATGGCCATTCCGTCCACTCCTGCCATTGCTGTCGGAGTGCTGATGATTCCTGTATTCGATACGATCAGGGTATCTTTGACGAGATTGTTGAAAGGAAAGTCCCCGTTTCTCGCTGATAAAACGCATATCCACCACTATTTGCTCAGTCTGGGTTGCTCCCATTTCACAGCCACAATAATTCTGTTTCTTACAGGCCTTGGTTTTGTGTTCCTCAGCTTCCTGCTTTCCGGTCTGAGTTCCTTATACCTGTTGCTGATTCTGCTGTGTGTTGCCTCTGTTTTGAGCTTTATTACCATCTACTTTGCTAAGAAAAAACAAATGGCAGTGTAGTGGGTTGAAAAATAAAGAAGTTAGAATCCAACGTTAATACCTGTTAAGAAGG
The DNA here is from genome assembly GCA_903926565.1 of uncultured Bacteroidales bacterium. Classification (GTDB taxonomy): domain Bacteria; phylum Bacteroidota; class Bacteroidia; order Bacteroidales; family FEN-979; genus CAIVAT01. The sequence goes on along the minus strand of CAIYJU010000013.1, from coordinate 50,716 downwards.
AATTGGTCTTTCCGTTCATTATTTCGGGCTGATAAATAACCTCCCCCTCACGGTTGGAATTCAGATACCGTATAAAGAAATACCCGTTACTCACAAATTCATACCTGGCAGAGATCTCGAAAGAGTGATTTTGCCAGGTAATATTTTTTAAAAAGGGTACCTCGTCAACCGCATAACCCGCATCAATCCGGTATGGTACATTATCTCCATGCTGCGCAATGGTATAGGATGCGTTAAGCAGAACTCCCCTGAGCGGATGAAATGAGAGGGCGAGAAAAAGTTCCCGGGAGTTCTCCCGAAGGTAGCTGCCAAGGATATAGTCATTTGAAGAAAATGTCGAAGTCGGGTTATAATGATCGTAGGTCATCGGTTGTGTGCCGGTATATTCGGCTGTAAATGCAACGTTCCGGATCGGGAAATTGTCGATATGGAACCCGGCTTTGAGACTGGTGAAATTATGTTTGTTGGGATCCGTCGCCCGCGATGTTTTCCAATCATCGACATAGAACGACAGAAAAAGATGCAGATGCCTGATCTGGCGGCTGGAAATGTTGAAAAAAAGTTGAGAGTTAGAGCCACCATCATTGTTATAATTGTTTTTGGTAGCATCTGCCGAATTGAAGAACATAAACGGGATGAGGTAAAGCGGGTTCACATTGATGTCGCTGTAAATGATTGAATTGCCCAGCGAAAGGTTCAGCCCCCGCCAGGGGATGAAGGTGAACATATTGGCAGCGATAAATTTGTTGCGGTAAACCTCCCGGTATACACTTCCGTTATAGTAAGAACGGCTGCTGTCGATGATATTGGAGTTGAGCCATCCATGCATATAGTTGAAATTAAACCACTTAGACGGATTGAGATGCAGCTGGATGTAAGGGAATGCGGGTGCTTTTCCCGATAAAATATTTGATCCGTGATAATTGTCTCCCCAGATCATTCGGTCGTTGATGATCCCGATTGAACCCCAGCCAACAGATGCCACCATCCCCCCGCGCATCTCACTGAAATCAACCGTACCTTTATCGGAATATTTGTAAACAGCTCCCTGTTCGGGGGTGAAATATGCCGGTTCGGCAGTCGGCGTATTTTCGTTGTTATCACGCAGGTTGGCATAAAATCCGAAGTTTTTGCCGATATAGCCAAACATGCTGCCTCCCCACCAGCGGTGATATGCCGTTCCATTTTCATTGGTCATCCATTGAACTCCCAGGATCGGGCGTACCGAGAAGGTGAACAGTGAATCTTTGTAGTGAAAACCAGGAGGGTTGAGGGCTACCACCATGTCGGGTTGTTTTTTCAGGAGAAAAGAGAGTTTGTAGTCGTAATCGTCGGCAAGGTGTGACGTTTGACGGATGACGCCCGACGACGTTTCAAGCTGGTAATCCTGGAGGTAAAAAGAAAGCTCCTTTTGCTGACGCTTGTTGAGGCGATGCGTGGAATCTGCAGTTTCAGCATCATGCAATTTCCCGGCAATGTATCTTCTTGAATAGGGTTTAACTTCTGAATACAGGGATATTAATCTCATGGTTGCGAGTTCATCCAGAAACTCATAGATTCCGGTGTTGCTGACATCCTCATAAACCACCTGTGAAAAACCTTGCAAAAAAACCAGCATCATTGCGAATATGGTAACAAGTTTTTTCATCAGGTGTGTTTGGGTTAGATCGTATAAATGCCGGTTTTGAATAATTCCATGTTTTCCGGCCTCGAAAACCAGCTTATGGTTTCCTTCAATCCAGACTCAAGGTCGTACGATGGTGACCATCCAAGCAGGCTTTTTGCTTTCTGGTTTTCGGCCCAAAGTCGTTCAACCTCACTCTTCTCCGGACGCATTCTCTCCTCGGCACAATCAATATCGATCTCTTTCCCCATCAGGGAGGCGATTTTATTTGCAAGATCTCCGACTGAAATCTCAAAATTACTTCCAAGATTGATAACCTCACCCAATGCCACGTCACTTTTAGCGGCATGAATAAACCCGCTTGCCGTATCTTTTACGAAATTCAGATCACGGGTGGGGGTTACCGAACCCAGGGTAACATGCCCGTTTCCATTGATCAGTTGTGTGATGATGGTTGGTATGATTGCACGGGCTGATTGCCTCGGACCATACGTATTAAATGGCCGGACCACGACCACAGGTGTCTGGAAAGACCTGAAGAAGGTTAGTGCAAGAAAATCGGCCGATGCCTTGGTCGCAGCATAGGGTGACTGGGGGTTGATGGGATGTTCCTCAGTAATCGGAACAAATTGTGCGGTTCCGTAAACCTCTGAAGTAGAAGTGTGCACAATCCTGCTTACACCCAGTTCCCGTGCAGCCTGCAAAATGTTTAAGGTCCCTTTTACATTGGTATCTACATAAGTGTCGGGTGAATGGTATGAGTAGGGTATCCCGATAAGGGCTGCAAGATGAAAAACCACGTCGCATCCTTTCATGGCTTCCCGCACTCCGTTGGGATCGCGGATATCACCGGTGAAGATTTCAATGTTTTTCTTTTTGTCTTCAGGCAGATAGTCGATCCATCCCCAGCGGTTGAAGGAGTTATAGTGGACAAAGACCTTTACTTCACATCCTTGCTCAAGCAATTCTTCCGTAAGATGGCTTCCGATGAAACCTGCACCCCCTGTAACCAGGACTTTTTTATTTCTGATCTCCATATTCAAGCAATATCTTACAAAAATAATGATTTCCGGGTTCTGTTTACATGGTGTTTCGCATGCTTTTTGAACCTTTCCCACCAACTCATTTCCCGAATGACAATCTGCCTTTATGATAAAAAGAAAACCACAGAGGTACTAAGGTCACTAAGGACCACTAAGAAAAATTGAAGATATGGCTTAACTCATTGGTAACGGAAGCATTTGGGAAATTACCAAAGACTTAGTTTTTCTTTGTGCTCTCAGTACCTGAGTGGTAAAAAGAAAACTCCGCTGCTCGCTTAGGGTAGCCTTTCAGAAGCAAACTTTATCCGCAGAATCAATAAAGTAGCACTAACTTTGCCGAAAATAACTGACAAATGAGCAAGTTTGCTAAAATCATCCTGAAACCGGGCAAGGAGGTTGCCATCAAACGCTTTCACCCATGGATTTTCTCCGGGGCAATTGATAGAATTGAAGGAGCGCCACGCGAAGGTGATATCGTTGAGATATCGAGCTCGCGGAAGGAATTCCTGGCATTGGGGCACTATCTGCCAGGATCGATCGCGGTGAAAATATTTTCCTTTACCGATGTTGAAGTAAATGATAACTTCTGGAAATCAAAGCTGAAATCAGCCCTTAAACTCAGGGAAGGAGCGGGACTTCTGGGAGGAACAGTTTCCAGCGCCTATCGCCTGGTGTTTTCGGAGGGTGATCTTTTGCCGGGCCTCATCATCGACTATTATGAGAGTGTGGCAGTCATCCAGGCCCATTCTGTCGGAATGTACAAGCTATTGCCCGTATTTACAGAAGGGCTGAAGGAGTTGTATGGCAAAAAACTCATCGCGGTTTATGACAAGAGTTCCGACACCATGGAGAAGTCAAAGCTCATCACCCGCAACTCCAAACTTTTCCTCAAAACCGAAAACCCGCCTGATGTACAGCCTGTCAGTCCGCCTGTCAGCCCGCCTGCCGGTTCATCCGATCAATTTCTCTTCGGAACATCCGGCCCTGTGGAGATCCAGGAAACAGGGCATCGCTTCACTGTTGATTTCATGAAGGGTCAGAAGACCGGCTTTTTTCTCGACCAGCGCGGGAACCGGTTGTTTGCACAGTTTTACGCCAAAGACAGAGCGGTACTCAATGCCTTCTGCTACTCTGGAGCATTTTCAGTGTATGCCTTGAAAGGGGGAGCAAAGATGGTGCACTCCATTGACAGTTCAAGGCAGGCCATTGAGTGGACTGACCAGAATGTGGCACTGAATGGCTGTAATATTGCCAGGCACAGGTCGGAAGTTGCCGATGTGAAGCGTTTCCTGGTCGATACAAGTGAAAAGTACGACATGATCATCCTCGATCCTCCTGCTTTTGCAAAAACACATCATGTTACCAACAATGCGCTCCATGCCTATGTACACATCAATGCAGAAGCGATGAAGCGGCTCAACCCGGGAGGAATTTTATTTACATTTTCCTGTTCCCAGCCTATCTCAAGGGAGATGTTCCGGTCGGCCATTCAATCGGCTGCCATTGAAACCGGACGCCAGGTAAGGGTCTTGCATCAACTTTCGCAAGGTCCTGATCATCCGGTGGATATCTGCCATCCGGAAGGAGAATACCTGAAGGGGTTGATACTTGCCGTGGAGTAAAACCCAATTTTTATTGTGTTCTGGCCGCGAAGCGGCCCAATATCTTAACCAGGGGTGCAGCCCTTGGCATGAGTGCCGTGAAAACTACAGCCCTGAATGGGCGTAATATCCTGGGCCAAATCGGGACTGACTTCAATTACTACTGAATCATGATCTTCCGCGATGTTGAAAAGTCCTTACCGGTCATTTTTACAAGGTAAAGTCCCGGAGCCAGGCCAGAACAATCAAGTGTGATATTATCGGAAGAAGTGAAAGCTGACGATGTTTTAAGCCCGCCCCGGATGTCATAAACCTCTATTGTAAAAGGCTCTGTTACCTTTTGTTCCAATGAAATATAAACCATACCGTGTGCAGGGTTTGGATATAATGTCATACGCGACCGATTATCTGTTTCATACAATCCTAGGTGGCGGTCACCCTGTGCAAACCAGACACCCCATTTGGCATCAGTAATCAATACATTTGCAGTTGATGATGCCGGATGCACCTTGTCAGGAGACATGGCAATGGATGCGATGACCGAAGAGCCGTTGTAAAGTGAAGTGAAGATGACCTGGTCGTCAAGTTTTGAATAATTTGGATAACTAAGCGTATTGCCATTGTTGAAGACCTCAACGAAATCGCCTGTTTCGAGATTCGCTGCCAGTACGCTGATGGTATTGGTGTTGGCATCGACATAATCAAATGCGCAAACAGCCGGCGAGTTCTTGGACAATGAAGCATTTCCGATGCTGATTCCTTCAGGTATTCCTGAAACCAGTTTGAAAACATTGCCGTTTCCCCAGTCAGAGGTGCCTTTATCCCATACCTTCATGAAACTGATATCCCAGTAATCTACATTCTGCCCGGAAGTGGAGCTGTTCATCTGGTTATAGGCATCGTACATGATGAATTCACCGCTGTAGTCCCATTCCAGTGCATCGGCATAAAGCACGTTGTTGGTTGTCACACCTTGTTGCGTGGTGGGATTGTATAAATGGGCCTTTACCCATACCTGTTTCTGATAGCTGTAAATATAGATGGCAGAATCCTGGAATTCAGTGACTGCCGCAATCATCGACCCGTCTTTGGAGATGGCGACGTTTGACCATATTGCCTCCGTCTGGATGATCGATTCCTGGGGCTGGCTTCCAAGGGTCATGGCGTGCATCATCTTGTCGGATCCGATAAATACAGCCAGGGTGCCATTGTCAATAATGCTGGGCTTGTTAACAAGAGGTGTTTGGCTCATTGCAACAAAATTTGAGCCCGCAGTTGAGGAAAGGTAAAGTGTGTTTGGGTCGGCTGTATACGTATTGTAAGCAAGGATGAAGTCCTGTCCCGGATTTACAGGCAATTGGTTTTGATAGTTCCCGCCACTGCCGTCAACAATTCCGACTTCGTCAAATGCGGTTTTTGCAGCATTTACCTCGGCTGAACCATCGCCATAGAGGTCTTTCGCAGACTGGATAACTGCCAGCCGGCAATCGATAAACTGCGATGAACGGGTTAAATATTGAAACAAGGCTTTGAAAAATGTTTTTTCGCCTTTGGCAATTCCGACAGCAGTTGAATATTTATAGAATGCATAATTGATGATCCCGCTGTTGATATGAACTCCGCCATTGTCCTGGCTTCCGTTATACATCTCACTTACATTGGCAGGCTGGTAGCCGGGATCGTTAAAACTTGATCCGCCATTGTGGGGGTTTGACATGTCCCTTAAACATCCGGTAGGGAAGGAGCCGGGTTTCACAACATCCTCACCGATTTTCCAGTTGAGTCTCTCTACCACTGCTCCTGCAATATCTGAAAAGGCCTCGTTCATCGCTCCTGACTGGTTTTGATATTCAAGGTTGGCAGATGCTTCATCATAGGCATGGCCAAGTTCATGTGCACTCACATCCAGTGCACCCGCCAGTGGTTTAAATTGGGTATCACCATTGCCATAAACGATGCAAACACCGTTCCAGTAAGCATTGTCCATGCCGCTGCCGTTGCTCTCCGTGGCATTGATCACACTTAGAATTGAGCCTCCCTGGTTGTTCCAGGAGTTCTTTCCATGTGTGGTCCTGAAATATTCATAAGTTATACCTGCATTATACTGTGCTGAAATCACCTTCGGACTCCACACATTGTTTGACGTTGATGCAATGCCGGGATTGAAACCCTGCGATGAAGGACAAGTGTTGTTTGCATCGTAACTCCGCATGGTGCCTTCCTGGTTCTGCGGGTTGTACATGGTTTTTGACACATCTACCATCAGGTAAGTCCCGTTCTGAAGATATGCATGGATTGTACGGTTCACACCATTGAGATCGGAGCCCGATGCAGTTACGTCGCCATCGGTCTGGGTATTGTTGTAAAAATGAATGATTGTACCGGTTCTGGCATCAACAAAGTACTCCCACCGTTCCATGAAATTCGGTCTGACAGTAATGTGCCATGCAAGGAACTGCTGCCTGGGGTCGCGGTTTTTCGGATAAATGACCAGCTCACTTTTTGGCATGGTGTAATTTAACAGCGCTTTCTGGTTTTCATCAAGATCATGATAGCTGGTTCGTTTCGACACATCCATGATGGTGACCAGCTGGGCCTGGGAGGAAGCAACAGAGGGATTGATGTCTGTTCCGGAAAATGTAGGGCAGGCATTGCCATTGAACAGGTTAATCTGATTATCAGATGCATGAAGGTAAACCTCTCCTCCGTATACCGGGATGCCCTTGTACATCTGTTCCAGCTTAACATGGCTGATACCCAGTTCATCAGTCTGAGTGCTTTTGATCCGGAATTCAGCCCGGGCATCCCTGATCTGCAGATCAGTCTGAATGGCTTCAAGGTACTCATAGCAGGCTGCCTCCAGGTTTGGTGTTGATTTCAGCGCCGTACCTGACGGGTTTGGAAGTTTTCCGCTTAAAAAAATCACCTGTCCCTGCTGGTTGTAGTGTTTTTCGCCGAAACTTTTTTTGTTCGGGGTCAATAGTGGTAAAGGATGGCTTACAGGATGAAATGTCGATGCCTGTGAAATCCGTGCCGGCTTTAAAACCGAATGACCGGGAAGTGGCTGAACCTGCTGTGGCATAAAACCGGCAGATTTTAATGATTTTGACTTAATTGCAAAAGGATTGTTTTGTCCTGTTACAGAAAATGCAATTGCAGTAATCAGGAAAACCGGGGTAAATACACGTATAAGGTTCTTCATGTCTGTTTATAATTGAAATTAAAAAATAGATAAAAGGTAATCGTAAAACGCACTGATCCCATCAGGTGGCACAACCCCGGTTTCTCCCCATTTGACTTCATTGGAGCGGGGAGGTTGCTTCAGGATCAGGTAATAGGTCATGTTCCCGGGATGATTGAACTTTAAACTGGCGATTTTAAGTTCCCCCGCTTTTGTGAAAATTTCTTTGGTTTTGGATTTCTTCAATTCGGCCATCTCTTTCCACTCCCCGTTTAACCCTTTGCTGAGGAACAGCTGGCCATTGTCGAGCAGGACATACTCCTTCAGCATTCCGGTAACTCCGCCGCTGCTTCCAACGGCAAGCTGGCGCTCTTTGTAATTTTTAGGCGTGAAATGTGTTGATTTACAAGAAATAAGCAAAGGTAAAATACACAAGATTGTAAAAATAAGTTTCCTCACGGCGTCGTTGGTATAAAACACCACGAAGGTAAACCAATAAATAATTTAGACCAAATAAATTGCAGAAATTAGCATCAAATAGTTGTTATCTTTGTATCTCCATACAATTGAGCCATCAGATGAAAACACTCCTTCAGTTTTTCAACCAAAGCGTTGAAAGATTTCGCGATAATGTTTATCTGTGGGAAAACAGGGGCCATGGATATCATGGAACGACTTACGGGCAGGTGCACAGGATGGTTTATCGTTTTGCCGGCGGACTAATGTCCATGGGCGTGAAAAGAGGGGATCGTGTGGCTCTTTTGTCAGAAGCGAGGAACGATTGGGTGATTTGCGAATTCGGAATTTTATTTGCAGGTGCTGTTAATGTACCGTTGTCGGCCAGGCTGAATGAGCCGGACGAGATCATTTTCCGGTTGAACCATTCAGGAGCATCAGTGGTGGTGGTTTCCGGTAACCTCGTTCATAAAATAAGGCAAATCAGGGGAGCGTTACCGCAGCTCGAAAAAATTATTATCCTGGATGACATTGAGTTGAAATCCACTGATGAAACGCTGCTGCAGACAGTCGTTACCATGGGCGATTCGTACCTGGCAGAAAAGATGCCTGCCTTCAATCAAACAATTGATTCCGTTACTCCGGATGATTATGCAAACATCAGCTATACCTCGGGTACAACCTCAGATCCCAAAGGTATTATTCTTACGCACCGGAATTATCTGTCAAACATTGAACAGGGTTATTCCCTGATGGATATTTCTGAAAATTACACGACCCTGCTTATCCTTCCCTGGGACCATGCTTTTGCACATACGGCAGGGATTTACTGTTTTATGGGTAAAGGGGCATCGATAGCGTCTGTTGAGCCTGGAAAAACACCGCTCGAAACGCTGAAAAATCTTACCAGGAACATCAAAGAGGTACGGCCGTACCTGCTATTCAGTGTTCCTGCAATCGCTAAAAATTTCAAAAAGAGCATTGAGAAATCGATTCGTACCAAAGGAGTCCTCGCTGAACTCTTGTTTACCTTTGCGCTTAAGGTTTCATTTTTCTTCAATGGCAACGGTTGGGACCGGGGCAAAGGGTTCAGGATTGCCCTGAAACCCCTGCTCTCCGTTTTCGACCGGCTGTTTTACAGGAAAATCAGGGAGGGTTTTGGTGGACGGCTCGAATTTTTTATTGGCGGCGGGGCACTGCTTGATATTGAATTTCAGCGATTTTTTTATGCAATCGGCATCCCGATGTTGCAGGGCTACGGGCTGACTGAAGCCTCTCCCTTTATTTCATCGAATTCCCTGAAGAAGCACAAACTTGGTTCTTCCGGAACATTGGTGGCCAATCTTGAGCTGAAGTTCTGTGACGAGCAGGGAGCAGAACTACCCCAGGGGGCGAAGGGAGAAATTGTTGTAAAAGGAGAGAATGTAATGGCCGGCTACTGGAAGAATGAAGAAGCTTCCCGTGCCACATTGCGCAACGGATGGCTGCATACCGGGGATCTGGGGTATTTGGACCGTGACGGATTCCTTTATGTACTGGGCCGTTTTAAAAGCCTGCTCATTGCGGATGATGGAGAGAAATTCAGTCCGGAAGGGATGGAGGAGGCCCTGACATCACAATCCGGGTTTATCGAACAATGCTTACTTTACAACAACCAGAATCCTTATACGGTGGCACTTGTGGTTCCAAACAGGGAGGCCCTGCTTCAGTACCTCAGGGAAAAAGAACTCGACCCGGGGTCTCTCGAAGGACAGCATGCAGCATTGAAAAGAATCGAGCACGAATTAAAAGAATACAGAAGTGGAAATAAGTTTGGGTCTATGTTCCCGCAAAGATGGCTGCCTGCAGCAACCGCTGTTCTCGGGGAACCCTTTACCGAAGAAAACCATTTGTTGAATTTCCAGTTAAAAACGGTGAGGAGCAGGGTGGTTGACACATACCGCCGAAGGATAGAATACCTCTGTTCCCCATCAGGCAAAAATATCTGCAATGAACAAAATGTGATGTCAATCAGTGAATTATTGAACAGGTAGGGTGTTAAGAATATCAGAGAGCAATTGATCGAAATGCATCTCGTTTTTTGACTTTGGCGAATAGCCCAATACAACCACAACCAGCTCCTGCGAAGGAATGATGAAAATGCGCTGCCCATCGTGGCCATTGCATGAATACATATCCGCAGGAGCCGAGGGGTAATATTTTCCCCGGTTCAACCAGAAAAACGAACCATAATTACCATGGCTTTGTTTGGCAGGGGAGGTTGTATACCCGACCCAACCTTCCGGTAAAATCCGTTCACCATTAAAGATCCCATCCTGAAGATATAACATGCCAAACCTTGCATAGTCCCGTATTGTAGCGTAAAGGTAGGAAGAGCCGGCAAAGTTGCCTGCCGGGTCAGTTTCAAAGACAATATCCGGCATGCCGGTTTTTTTAAATAACCTGGAATAGGGATAAGTGTAATATGCACTGTCAGTCCCGAATTTCTTTCGTATCAGGCTACTGACGATATTTGTTGACCCGGATGAATAGTACCAGGTGGACCCCACCGGGAATTTGAGTGGCTGTGTCATCGCAAAATCAGCATAATCGCTGCTGTTATATAGCATCAGGGTTACGTCGGAACGGTTGCCGTACTCTTCGTTCCACCTGAGCCCGCTTTGCATCTGCATCAGATCGTTGATGGTAATTTTACTGCGGGCGTCGTTTTGCCATGGTGGAATCCCGGTGGTCGTATGAATGTCTAACAATCCCTCTTTCACCATGACCCCGGCAATCGCATTGGTAAAACTCTTTGCCATCGACCAGCTCAGGAACCTTGTTCTGGAATTGAACCCCTTTCTGTAACGCTCTGTAACCGGAACCCCTTTATGAACCACAATAAATGCGAACGCATTCCCATGATAGGTGTGGTAAACCATTAACTTGTCTGAAATCTCAGACAAGGCTCGTTTGTCAATGCCCGTTTCAACCACGGGGATGATATTCCCCATCGGCCAGATTATGGTATCCTGGTTATAATCAGCGCCGGGAATTGAAGGGGTTTTTTTCTTTCTCCATTCGTCTTCGGTCAGCCCTCTCAACAAGGTACATCCGTAACCCGGCCTGAAAACGGCAGTTGACTTACCCCATAAAAAATGGCTGGTAACACTATTATCCTGGTAATTTATTTCGTTGGTTACATAACGGATAAACGAAAAATTGAGATCCGTCTTTTCAACCTCAGCGGGGTTCCTGTTGGAGATAAAAACAGCTGAACACAGATATTTCGCAGAATAACCTGTGATAATAGGAAGCAATGAATTCAGGTATATTGTTCCCCATATTAATCCTGTAAGGGTTAGCAGGCTTGAGGAATAGAGAATTCGTTTTTTCATTAAAGGTGTTCCGGAATATTTCCGGTATACAGGGTAACAATAAACGAAAACGGGTAAAAACGTTTTAGAGCTGTTTCCCGGTCTGATCTGCAGGGGGAGTTTTATCGGCTGGCTTTTTCAACTCTTCTTCCATCCCTTCCATGCCATCTTTAAAACTTTTCACCCCTTTTCCCAGTCCTTTCATGAGTTCGGGAATTTTCTTTCCACCAAAGAGCAGCAGGACAAGTAAAGCGATAAGTAATAACTCTGTGGTACCAAGGCCGAAGATCAATAATATGCTTAATGTCATGGTGTCGGTTTTTAAATATTGTAATGCAAAGATACAAATCTTAAGGCAATTTATGCCAGGCATTAAAAAATAGACATGAATCCCCGTAACTGAGAAAGCGGTATCCGTTATCAAGGGCATGTGCATAGACCCTTCTCCAGTCGTTTCCGATCATCGCGGCAACCAACAGCAGAAGGGTGCTTTTCGGGAAATGGAAGTTTGTAATCAACCCCGAAATAATCCTGTATTGGTACCCGGGAACAATCATGAGTTGGGTCTCCCCCGAATATTCAACCAGTTTTCGTTCGTCGAGATAGTTGATAAGGGCCTGAAGTGATTGCCCTGCGGTGATCATGCTGCCAGGGTTTTGCTGGTAGGGGATCCATTGGGATACCACAGGGTGTTTTTCTGAATGATCTTGTATCAGGCTGACGCCAAGCCAGTAAAGGCTTTCCAGGGTCCGGGCAGAGGTGGTGCCAACAGCGATAACAGGGCGGTTCAGGTTTAACAGCAGTTGATGTATGGTATTTCTGGAAATCACAATTTTTTCATGATGCATCACATGGTCCCTGATTTGTTCAACCCCAACAGGACGGAAGGTCCCCATGCCGACATGCAGTGTGACATTTTCTGTTTCAAAGCCATCTGACCTGAGTTTTTCTATCCGGGCAGGAGTAAAGTGTAGACCGGCTGTTGGTGCTGCAACAGAGCCTTCATGCTCGGCATAAACGGTTTGATACCGGTCATTGTCTGATGGAACCGCCGTCCGGTTTATATAAGGAGGCAACGGGATTACGCCCATCAGTTCAAGGATCTCAGAAAATGTTTTCTCCGGGGGTGACCAATGAAAGGAAATTTCAAAGGAGCCATCTTTGCAGTCGGTTTTAAGTTCGGCAAACAACTGGTGAATAATGCCATCTGCAAGGCATTCTATCATGAGTGTTTCTGATTTCCAGCGCTTCATATTGCCGACCAGGCATTTCCAGGTCGAAGCGGTTGTCTGATGAAAGGCTTCCTGGATTTCGGCAGTTGGAGACAAGGGTTCGAGGCAGAAAATTTCAATTTGCCCCCCGGTCGGTTTTCTGAACAGCAGCCTTGCACGGATGACGCGGGTGTTGTTGAAAACCAGCAGGCTGTTCTCCGGTAAGTGCTGACCAATCCCGGAAAACCTTTCGTCTGAAATATGGCCGTCCCTGTAAACCAGGAGTTTAGATGCATCGCGTGTTTCAAGAGGAAACTGTGCAATCTGCTCAGCGGGTAACAGATAATCGTAATCTTGAATGCGAATGTTTCCGGGATCGGACATCAGGCTCTTTTCCGGCAAAGGTCGGAAAAAAACCTGATAGGCTAGTGCTTGTCGGAATTGAAGAAATTTGGTTTGTAGGTAAGCATGATATAGGCATATTGAGCCCATGTGCTCGTATTTGGAGACAGTTTATTCAGTTTTTCCATGGTGGTTGTCGGCAGGAAAAAGCAATAAGCTGCATTAATCTCAAAGTTTGGGTAGGGTTTGTAAAGTACCATTACGTCAAGCTCCGACCCCAGGTTCGAATCAACTTTTTCATACGATGACGTGGCGGTTTTTATTGGCAGATAGCCCTTGGCCAGTCCGAACATGCGGTATGTTGCCTCAAGGGAGGTTTTACTGCTCAACACCAGGGTTGCCCTGGCATACAAATCGGTGAGACCGGAACTGTTTCCGCTAACGACATGTCTCGTAAAAAGGTCCATATAGCCATAAAACCCATGGCTGGTGCCGTATAGTGTTGAAAAAGATGTTGACTTTGTTTTTATGCCTTTTGTGTCAGAGTAATCGTTACCGCTTATCCATTCGTAGCCAGCCAAAAGTGTCAGGGGTTTTACAATTTTATAGGATGCATAACCCCCGAACATCCCTGCACTAAGTGTTCTTCCATCACTGAAATGCCCGGTCTGATAATACCCTGCACCAAATACTTTCAGGTTTTTCCATATAAAAGTTGCGGTTCCCCCAATTGTTAGCCTGCCATACAATTGTGTTGAATCGGTATTGGTGGTCCCGTTTTTAACCACGGTGGTCCCGATCGTATCGTGATTGGCGTTTGTTACAAAAAGGGTATCATACCTGTCTTTGCCCGGTTGTTGAAAAATATCTGTTATCGCAAGTACGCTAAAGATCAGATTCTCCTTCAACAGTTTTTTCTGCTGATACAGGTATCCCATGTATTTGTAGTTTTTCAGCTGATAGGTCGAAAGGAATGCGTTTGACGGAGCCGTGTTGTTAATTGCAAATCCGAAATCACCTTTGTAGCTTAATTTCGAGGATTCCCATTGTGCCAGCACAACATCGTGTGATGCACCTCTTGCCGCCCAGTTTGAGTTTCCAAACAGTCGTGCATCATCATAGATTAATTCAGTCCGCCCTATTTTAAACGCAAAAACCGGTGTGAAGTTATATTTAAACCAACCTTCGTGAATATTTAGGGTGTTGCGTGTTATCGTATCCGAGGCATAGTTGTTTTCTCCAAAAACATAAGCATGCTGGAACGAAAATTTTGCCTGGAATTTGTCATTTTTATAATCAAACAGAATCCTGTTCCTTCCAAGAATATCAAAGTACGGGGTTTGTTTGGAACTTCTTAATTGACCATATCCATCGCGATACTCCATCCGTGGCCTGAACTCCCCTGAAATATTAAATTGTGCTTTTAGGTCTGTTGACAGCAACAGGAGGAAAAATGCTGTGAGCAAACAGGTAGTTATCATCTTTTTCATATACAGATGGTTTTGGGATTGTTGATTCAGTTGACAAAAGTATGAAAAGGATACTGATATGGAAAGGATTTCAATATGTTTTTGGTGTTAAATATTCGGTAATTTTGCAGGAAATCCCAAGTTATGAATATCAGGCAACACATACCGAATACACTGACGGTTTTAAACCTGTTGTGTGGGTTAATTTCGATTACGCTTACAATGCGGGGAAATTATCCTTATGCGGCACTTTTCATATTTGTCGCCGCCGTTTTTGATTTTATGGATGGCAACGCGGCACGGATGCTTCATGCATATTCGGAACTGGGGAAACAACTTGACTCACTGGCCGATCTGGTTTCATTCGGCGTAGCGCCGGGTTTGATGATTTTCCAGATGGTATCAGCCCAGTGTGCCGGAAGTTGCAATACACTGGAACGGCTTCACATTGCCCCCTATTTTGTGCTGATAATTCCGGTATGCTCCGCATTGCGCCTGGCAAAATTCAATATTGATCTCAGGCAGGAGGTTAATTTCATTGGCATTCCAACCCCGGCCAACGCTATTTTCTTCGCCTCTATTCCTCTTGTGTTATATGTTCAGCCCGGTTTGTTCAGCCTGATACATCTTGATTTCCTGGTGACCCTGTTTTCAAACACACGAATTCTTACCATTCTGGCGGTTTTCTTTTCCTACCTCCTGATTTCAGAGTTTAAGATATTCTCCATGAAGTTCAAAAGCTTTACATGGCAGGGAAACCAGCTGCGGTATGTTTTTCTGACCTCTTCGCTGGTGCTTTTTGTGCTGTTTTTCCTGAGCGCCATTCCCCTGATCATCATCCTTTATATCCTGTTGTCGATATTTTTCCAAAACTATATCGTGGAATAGCCGGAGTAACAGTCTCCTTAACGCAATTCAAATTTCTGTCCGAGATAAACCTTACGCACATGCGGATCGTCTGCCAGTTGCTGACCGGTTCCGGCCATCAGGATCGACCCTTCAAATAAAAGATATGCCCTGTCGGTGATGGAGAGGGTTTCATGAACATTATGATCGGTAATCAGCACACCGATGTTTTTTTCTTTCAGTTTGGTAACAATCTGCTGGATATCTTCGACTGCAATCGGGTCAATCCCGGCAAATGGTTCGTCAAGTAAGACAAACTTCGGGTCAACAGCAAGCGAACGGGCAATCTCACATCTCCGGCGTTCACCGCCTGATAAGGTGATCCCCAGGCTTTTACGTACATGTTGCAGCCCGAATTCATCAAGTAATTTTTCAAGGCGCTCCCGCTGCATATCCCTGGTAAGACCTGTGAATTCAAGAATTGACTTTATGTTATCCTCAACGCTGAGTTTCCGAAAAATGGAAGCCTCCTGGGGCAGGTAACTGATGCCCCGCTGTGCCCTTTTGTACATGGGCTCTTTGGTGATGTCTATGTCATCAAGAAAAACAGATCCCGACAAGGGCTTGATCAGCCCGACAATGATATAAAAGGAAGTTGTCTTCCCTGCTCCGTTCGGACCCAGCAATCCAACGATTTCTCCCTGGTTAAGTTCGATGGAAACTTCATTTACAACAGTGCGTTTCCTGTATTTTTTAACTATTTTCTCGGTCCTGAGAATCATGCAGTGAGTTTTAGAGAGGCGGATGATCTTTCCGGCCGGCAAAATTAGAAAGAAAAGAATAAAGATACGAATATTCCAAATCCTGATACATGACTGTTGCCCTGATCCTGCAGGTGACTCATCCGCCAAACCGCATCGATCCTGACAATTTTAAATATGTTCTCGATTCCCGCACCAGCTTCCCAGTAGGGTTTTTGTGCAAAGGAACGCATGTTATCCGGGAATACCGAATATGTTGCATTCGCTTGGGTAAGCGTGCCGTAAACAACCTGAACGTGGGCGACTTCCCGCCATTTCAGTTTACGGATCAGGGGAATCCTGTTGAACAATAATCCATTAAAATGATGGGTATAACTCGCACTGACCCAGGTATCACTGGCAAATTCATAGTAATTCATCAGGTTTGATGAATAGTCGTCATAAAAAAAAGTTTGATTTCCATCATGAATTCTCAGCAGGGGGTAGGGAAGGGTTCCCCATATTTTTCCTGCTTCCACCAGGTATTTTGACCATCCGATGGTTGCAAAATGAAACCACTGTGATACATTTAAAACCAACTTGTGATATTCATAATCGCTTTTAAAGGCATTAGGCATCCCATAGGTATAACTCAGCTGGACAATCGGATAAATGGAACTGACCGTTATCCTTGCAAATTCAGCAGCAAGGAAGCGTTCGTGAAATGAAACCCGGGTATCGATCTGAATTTCAGATGTATAAATGGAGTTCATGAACTGCGGATCTTTTCTGGTGTCCGGAAAAACGATGAATTCTGTTGACCCCAGCGGAAACAACTCCCGGTGAATCAGGTGAACCCTGTTAATCAGGCCGAGGTACCATTCATGCTCATATGCCAGGCGATATTCCCGTACCATGGTCAGTTTGTTATTCGGCCCTTTATGAAAAAGCGACGAAAGGAGGTTGTCTGTTGAAAATGCTGTCGGACTCAGGCCAAGTTGTTCAATGTCATATTTGTAACTGGCTGTCAGGTCCCTGCGCGGGGTTTTACTCAGCATGTAGATAACGTCGCCGCCATATTTGAATGTCTGGTCAAGGGTTCCATAGGCAACATATCCTCCAACCTGGATGGTCTTGCTGAAACTGTTGGATGTTCTCATGCCGAACCGGAAACGTGCGCCTTCTGTGCCATTGTAACTGAAGAGTTTGGAGTATGGACCCAGTTCAACCTTGCCCCAGCTCAGGTACCCTGTAAAAATCCCATAGATTATGTCGGTATAGGTTTTGAAAACCGGCATTGATTTTACCGAGTCAACCATGGTGTAAATGCCCTGTTCCCTGGAATTAAGCTTTTCAGGCCTGCTTTGTTCCCAGTATTCTTTGGGCTTTGCCGATGCATCGGGATCGATGAACACATCATTGGAAACATGAAAGAACTTTTTATTCTCAGGAATGTCAAATTGAAAATTCCGGTATAAGGAAGTGCGGTGCCCATAAAAGCCGAGTGTCTTTTTTGAATTATCGAGGATGTTGAAATCAGCATTCAAAACATCCCTGGTCATCATCCAGAACAGATTGTCGGTCCATTCAAACTCCTGCGCCACTTCCAGGTCATTGATGAAGTTGACATTGGCATCGTCAGCAATGCGCATTTCAAACTTTTTTACGGCGAAGGAGGTGTCGTTGATCCAAAGATTTCCGGAAAAGGCGAGCTCCTGCTTCCGTCGCGGTTTGAACATGATATGATAGCACCATTTCCCGGATAAAAATGAGCTGTCGACAAGATAGAATTTGTAATAATCGATTGAAAAATCGGCCACCGGGCTTACAAAGTTCTTCTCAAAGAGCGGGATGAAATTTTTATAAATGTCGACCTGCTCTGACAAATGGCCGAAAAACTGCGAAACACTGGTGTTTTCCAGACCTGAGATCAGCGATGCCGTGATAATCTCTTTTTTTGCCTTGGGCGATTTCCTGAAGTAGACCTCCGACATGGTCTCCGTGATAAAAACCGGCAGGAAGGATTTTCCGTTCAGGGTGGAGGTGTCGATATAATTCCACACAAAGTCAAACTGCCTGAGGAGTTTTCGGTTCTTAAACTTTTCGCTGATGTTGTTTGCATCAAGCTGAATTTTTGTATAAGCTTCATACTGATATGAATTGAACGCCTGCAGGGTGTTTTTATCCTTGTTCCTGATGACTTTTCTGATCAGCATTTCGGCCGGGTTCCCCTGGTATTTTATGGTGACCTCGGGAAGGTTGAGGTTTTGAGGTAACAGCCCGAAATCAATCGTTTGAAACTGGTTTCTTTGAATACTTTTTGTTATTTGGCCATAACCGATCAAAAATGCCCGGATGGAGTCCGCCTGTTGTTTGAATTCAAGGTCAAAATTTCCGTTAAAATCGGTCAGGGTTCCTATGGTAGTTCCGGGAATAATGATATTTACAAATGGGATGGCCTCCTTTGTTGCACTGTCATGCACAGAACCCATGATTTTGGTCACCTGCGCAAAAAGAGCATAAGGAAGATAAATCAGGCAGAAACAAAGAAATGCCAGTCTTTTCATTTTATAAGATTCCTTCACGCAGGATATCGTGAAGGTGGATGACCCCCTTGTACTTGTTCTTTTCGGTTACCAGTAACTGTGTAATGTTGTTTTCACGCATGACGGAAAGGGCATTTACGGCAAGGGTGTCGGCTGCGATGGTACGCGGGTTTTCTGACATGATATCGGTAGCACACAGTTTGGTGATGTCACTGTTTTTTTCAAGCATCCTGCGAAGATCACCGTCAGTAATGATCCCGATCAGGGTGTTCCCCCTGAGCACGGCAGTAGCGCCCAGTCGCTTGGAGGAGATCTCGATGATGACCTTCCTTATGGTGTCATCATGTTTCACCAGCGGTGCCATATTCCCCGAGTAAAGGTCACTGACTTTCAGATAAAGTTGTTTGCCGATCGCTCCGCCGGGATGCAGCCTGGCAAAGTCACCGGAGGTGAAGCCACGGGCTTCGAGTAAACAAACAGCCAGCGCGTCGCCCATCACCAGCTGCGCTGTCGTGCTGGATGTAGGAGCCAGATTATGGGGGCAAGCCTCTTTCGCTACAGTTGTGTTGATAACACAGTTTGCCTGTTTTGCAAGAAAAGAGTTGATGTTCCCGACCATGGCAATCAGGGAACTGCCATATTCTTTAAGTAATGGAACCAGGATTTTGATTTCCGGGGTCTCACCGCTGTTGGAGATGCAAATGACGATATCTTCTTTTTGAATCGTGCCGAGGTCGCCGTGGATGGCATCCGCTGCATGTAAAAAACTGGAAGGAGTCCCGGTAGAGTTGAAGGTAGCAACTATTTTCTGCCCGATGATGGCACTTTTACCAATCCCCGTGACAATTACCCGCCCTTTTGAATGAAGAATCAGGTCTATGCAGTTAAAAAATCCAGAATCAACAGACTTTATTAAATTTGTGATTGCAGCTGCTTCATCTGTTATTATGCTGATTGCCAGCGTTTTTAATGTTTTATTGTTTTTCGGCACACAATTTATTTTATAAATGTTTGTTTATTTCCAATCGTTTATACCTACATTTGTATATAGGAGCATAAAAAGTCACAGACCAGCTTGCCCTGAACAAAAGTACTAAAATTAATCCAAGTCAAAAAATGGCGGCCAAAAAGGACGAGCATCAGTTGTTTGAAGTGTTGAAGAAAGTATTTGGCTATGATAGCTTTAAGGGTAATCAGGAGGCTATTATCCGAAGTGTTTTGGCCAATAATGATACGTTTGTGATCATGCCAACCGGAGGTGGAAAATCTTTGTGTTACCAGCTGCCGGCAATGATGAAACCGGGAACTGCAATCATCGTTTCTCCTTTGATTGCACTGATGAAAAACCAGGTTGATTCCATCAGGAGTTTCGGAACTGAGAACAATGTTGCCCATTTCATGAACTCCTCCCTGACGAAACAGGAGATCGCCCAGGTTAAACAGGATATTGTCAATGGCAATACCAAATTGCTTTACGTAGCGCCTGAGACCATCACCAAGGAGGAAAATATCGAATTTCTTCAGAATATCCAGATATCATTTTATGCCATTGATGAAGCACACTGTATTTCAGAATGGGGCCATGATTTCAGGCCTGAATACAGGAGACTGAGGCCTATCATCGATGCAATCGGACAGAAGGTCCCTGTTATTGCCCTCACTGCAACTGCAACCCCGAAGGTACAGCAGGATATTCAGAAAAACCTCAACATGCTTGATGCTTCTGTTTTCCTCTCATCCTTCAACAGGCCAAATCTCTACTACGAGGTTCGGGCCAAATCGAAGAATGTTACCAAGGATATCATCAAATATATCAAGGGTCACGCAGGAAAATCAGGTATTGTATATTGCCTGAGCAGAAAGAAAGTGGAGGAATTGTCAGAGAGTTTCGTGGTTAACGGAATTAAAGCATTGCCTTACCATGCAGGCCTTGATGCGACAACCCGTCGCCAGAACCAGGATAAATTCCTCATGGAAGAGGTTGATGTGATCGTGGCCACCATCGCTTTTGGTATGGGAATTGACAAGCCGGATGTCCGCTTTGTCATCCACAACGACATGCCCAAAAGCCTTGAAGGCTACTACCAGGAAACCGGGCGCAGCGGACGCGACGACGGAGAAGGTAATTGTATCGCTTTTTATAGTTACGATGATATCCAGAAACTTGAAAAGTTTCTTAAGGGTAAAGCCGTGGCAGAGCAGGAGATTGCCAAGCAACTTCTGATGGAAACTGTATCCTACAGCGAATCGTCGGTTTGCCGGCGTAAGCAACTGCTGCACTATTTTGGAGAGATCTACACTGAAGATAACTGTCAGAACTGCGACAACTGTATGCATCCAAAGAAAAAATTTGAAGGAAAGCAATATGTTCAGCTTGTCCTTGAAACGGTATTAGCTGTTAAACAGCAATTTAAAAACAAACACATTATCAACATCATACTTGGTAAGAGTGCGGCAACCATCAAATCCTATAAACACAATAAGCTTGATGTTTTTGGAAAAGGCGCCGACCGTGATGAGAAGTTCTGGAATGCCGTTATCCGGCAGACCCTGATTGAACGACTCCTTACCAAGGATATTGAGAACTATGGCCTTCTGAAGATCAGTCCTGAAGGGACCCAGTTTCTGAAAAGTCCCCATTCGGTCATGCTTGTTGATGACCACGATTTTGAAAACCCGGAGGAGGAAGAGCTTTTTGAGGCGCTCGGATCCAAAAGCAGTACGGCAGATAAAACGTTGTTTGCCCTGTTGAAAGATCTCAGGAAGGAGATCGCGCGCAAAGAGAAACTGCCGCCGTTTGTCATTTTTCAGGATCCCTCGCTGGAGGATATGGCCATTCAGTATCCGGTTACCTTTGACGAATTGAAGCAGATTACCGGTGTAGGGTCGGGCAAGGCACTCAAGTATGGAAAGCCCTTTCTTTCCCTGATTAAGGATTATGTTGAAGAAAATGAGATCATCCGGCCTATGGACATGGTCGTGAAATCAGTTGTGAATAAATCAGGAATCAAAGTCTTTATCATCCAAAGCATCGACCGCAAAGTGGCGCTGGAAGATATTGCACTGGCAAAAAACCTGAGCTTCGACGAGTTGATAACTGAGATGGAAAGTATCGTTGGCTCCGGAACAAAAATTGATATTAAGTATTACATCGACGAATTTGTCGACCCATACCACCAGGAAGAAATTTTTGAATACTTCCGCAAAGCAGAGTCCGACTCCATCGAGGATGCCCTGACAGATCTGGGCGAAGATGAGTTTACCGAAGAGGAGATCAGGCTGATGCGTATAAAATTCATGTCAGAACTCGGAAATTAATCAAATTAACATGCAGGAAGAAAATATCGAAATCCCTGAATCAGTTCAGGAAGTGGAAACCCCTTTCCGGGGTGCGGAACCAGTGGCAGTTGCACAGCCGGTTAAGCCGCCATTCTTTGTCTTTAATTTTAATACAGTCCTTGGGGTGGCCCTGCTGTTGGGTCTGATTGTATTG
Source organism: uncultured Bacteroidales bacterium (assembly GCA_903926565.1). Taxonomy (GTDB): domain Bacteria; phylum Bacteroidota; class Bacteroidia; order Bacteroidales; family FEN-979; genus CAIVAT01. The sequence goes on along the minus strand of CAIYJU010000013.1, from coordinate 28,808 downwards.
TATGCCCTTCATTTCACGGGCCGCAGTACGAATGTATCGTCACCTCCCCTGGCAGTTCAGAAATCGGCCGGGAAACAGTTGTCGGTCGTTTTTGTCAATATTGACAGCCTGAATACGCATTACGAGTATGTCAAGGTTCTTCGCAGGGCTCTTGAGGGTACCGGAAAGAGACTGCAAACGGAGGTGCTGGCTGAGCAGGCTGCCCTTGAAAAGGAAGCAAATGACTTTCAGCGCCAGATGTCCTCAAATTCGATCCCGGAAGAGAAAGCCAAGGTGATTTATGAACAATTAATGCAGAAGCAGCAGTTGCTGATGCAGAAGAAGGAACGCTATACCCAGCAGGTGGCCGAACAGGAGATGAATATGAATCTGCAGTTGGTTGACAGTGTGACTGCTTTTCTGAAGAGGTTCAACCGTCAGTACCAGTTCGATTACATCATGGGCTATAAAGCAGGAGGCGAGATCCTTGTATCCAACGACACGATGGATATCACGAAATCGGTGCTCGAGGAGCTTAACAAAGAATATGAGCAAAGAAAAAAATGATGACTGCCCGATTCGGCATTTTATTCCTGCTATGCTCAACACTCCTTTCCTGCAGTCAGAAAAAGGACAATCCTGAAGTGCCATTTGTAATTTCTAAGGATTCACTGATTTCGCCGGAGAAAATGATACTCATTCTGGCTGATGTTCATGTTATTGAAGGGGCTTTGCTCCTGGATCGCAACAGAGGGGTGTCGTCAAGGCATAGACTGGACTTTTATTACACGGGCATATTCAGGAAATACCATATCAGCCCTGAACGGTACGATCAGAATTTCATGCATTACCGGCAAAATCCCGACAATTATTCCAGGATGTACGAAAAAGTTATTGCGCTGATTGAAGCACGGCAAAAAAAGATCACGGGAAAAAAGTGACTATACTTTGGTGTATACAGCCACCGCCTGAATTACGTTTGCGCCGTATTCAAGTGTGTAACTCCAGTTGATTTTTGTGCCTGATAACGTTCCTGAACCATTGATTTTCAGTTCAACGGAGATGTACTGGTTGGCATCCAGAACAATTGAATTTCCGTTAACTTCTGCCCCGGCCGGCGTGCTGTCCACTCCCGCATTACCGAAATTTGAGATAAATACTCCGTTTGAGGAGTTTGGGTCGGCATAGATTTTCACTTCATACGATAGCTTGGTCCAGGTCTCGCTGACCATCCATGTTCCGATAAATGCGTCACGATTGGCAGTGTCTGTCGTGGTGTCCGACTCTTTGGCACACCCTGAAAATGCAATGATAATCAGCAACATTGCTAAAGCTGGGATTTTATTCATTTTTTTCATGTTGTTGGTTTTAGAAGCTGAAACTTATACCAAGACTTGGCATGATCGGCATTTGGTCGATACGGGTATAGGTAATACGGTCGAAATAGAAAATATTCTGCTGATTGAGCGTGTTGGTCACACTAAGGTTGATATCCAGTTTGGTCGTTTTGCCGAGGAAAAAACTCTTTTTTACATTGAAGTCGAGACGGCTGTAATAGGGGAGCCTCCCTTTATTATAGTCAGCATAGAGTATCCCAAGCGAACCGTTTGCGGTTGTATAATCAGTTCCCATGTTGGCAAAGTAAATCTGTTCATAAAACCCGCCTGTTTGTGTAAACGGGAATCCCGAGCCAAAGTTGTATCTCACATCAAGTTCCCAGTCATTTCGTTTCCCCCAGTTAATCGTTGAAACAATATTCAGGTTGTGCCGGCGGTCGTAGGGTGGTACAAAAGTGTACTTTGTGTCGTTGCGGTGGATAAAACCAAGAGAATAGGTCACCCAGAAGTGAATCTTTTTATAGTCGTATTTTACGGAAAAATCGACGCCTTCTGCATCCCCTGTTTCATAAACAAAATCTTTTTTGTAGTAGTCGGGAATTTTGGCGTTTTCGTTGTTGTCATCATAAATTTTGTTCCTGTTAAGGGTAGTCAGCATAGGATAATATTTGTAGTATCCTTCAATGTTTACCGACAGATTGGGTAAAATATCCAATTCCGTTCCGAGAACAACCTGATTGCATTTTTGCAGCACATTTGTCGGGCTGGTAATGAATCCATAGAAGAGGTTCACGACATCCTTGTCGAGCGTGGTACTTATCAGGTTCTGAGAGTACATCCCTGCTGCCATTTTCAAACGAAAAGTTTTAGCAACATTGTATTTGACGGCAAGCCGTGGCTCCAGTGAGGCCGCAGAGATGGAGGCATAGTACTGGAATCTTAATCCGGGTTCAATAATAAATTTGCCGAACATCCACTTGTATTTGCCAAAGACGGCTACTTCCGTAGAGTTCTGGGGATCGCCGCCGATTGTTCTGTTGACACTGTTTTTCAACTCCAGGGTTGTTTTATATCCTGAGAGCTCAAGCCCCCATTTTAGTGCATCCTTTCCGAAAAAATAGGTAAAATTCAATCCGCCATTGAAACCGGCTATGGAACTTGATCTTGGAGATTGGTTGGTCTCCACCATTTCTACCCTGTAGTTTGAAAACGCGAAGTTGCCTTCGATCAGCACGGAACTCTGCCCGGGAATCGCCAGAAAAGTAAGGCCTCCGCCGTAAGATTTCCAGTTATAATCCTGAAGTACCTTGTATTGAACCTGGTCGGAAAAATTGAACCCAAAGAGATTGACCTTGCTGCCATTCGGTGCATTGAGAGCGATCTTTCCGTAAATATCCAGGTAATTATAGGGAAGCCCGTTTTCATCAATGTAAGTATAGAAGATTTTGCTGGATTGTTCCAGGTATGAATTTTTGACCGACAACAGAAAGGTTGCACTGAAATCATCCTGATTTTTTTGTTTATGAATGGGCCCTTCAAGGAGTGCTTTGGCGCCAAAAGTGCTGATATCGAACTTCCCTGCGAGCCGGTTCTTGTTCCCGTCGCGGGTGGTGACATCCATTACCGAGGATAGCCGCCCGCCGTATTCAGCACCAAATCCTCCGGTATAAACGTCTACGTTCTTTAGAATGTCAACATCAAAAACAGAAAAAAGTCCGATGGAATGAAACGGGTTGTAAACGATCATGCCATCATACAATACCTTGTTCTGAATCGGGGGGCCGCCACGGATATACAATTGGCCGCCCTGGTCGCCTGAGAAAACAACGCCTGGCAGAACCTGCAGGTATTGAGCGAGGTCGGGCTGGCCGCCAATGGACGGGATGGACTGAATCTCTTTTGGGGTAATTTTGATGATGCTCGTTTGCGTTTCTCTTACCTTATCCTGGTGAGCAGCAGAAATGTTTATTTCACTCAGTTGAACTGTCGATTGTTTCAGATATAGCTTTTTCGACTGAAGATCGTTGGCTTTAACTGTGACGGGAATTTTTAGCGTATCATATCCAACATACGTGACCATGAGAAAATACTCACCGGGTGGAATTTTAGTAATGGCAAAATAACCATTTGCATCAGAGGTTGCGCCAATGGATGTTTTAAAGAGGTAAACATTGGTGAATAAAACCGGCTCTCCGGTTTCCTGCTCATAAATGAAACCACGGATGGATCCATTCTGAGCGAGAAGCGGCCCGGTCGGAACAGCGAAAAAAGTAATGATGAGTAGTAAGGCAGATATTCCTTTGGTTAGATTCATAAGGAGCGGAAAATAGAATCGGGTCTAAGAGGCAAAATTAGGCAAAATCATTGGGTAAAAAAAACGAAAACACCTTGTCTGTTAAAGTTCCTATTGGAAAAATATTCTTATTTTTGTCCAAGTTCAAATACCCCTTAAGTCAGATTATGCAGAAATTATTGTTATTGGGCGATGAAGCCATCGCACAGGCCGCCCTGGATGCTGGTTTGTCTGGCATTTATGCTTATCCCGGAACTCCCTCCACTGAAATTACCGAGTTTGTGCAAAAATCAAAATTTGCACGTGAGAACCACATTCATTCAAATTGGTCAACCAATGAAAAAACTGCCATGGAATCGGCGCTGGGCATGTCTTATGCCGGTAAGCGAACCATGGTCTGCATGAAGCATGTGGGACTGAATGTTGCTGCGGATCCATTTATCAATTCGGCCATTACCGGGGCAAATGGAGGGCTGATTGTGGTATCTGCCGACGATCCTTCCATGCACTCATCCCAGAACGAACAGGATTCCAGGTTTTACGGGAAGTTTGCCCTGGTACCCATTCTGGAGCCTGGCGATCAGCAGGAGGCTTATGACATGGTGCATTACGGTTTTGATTTTTCTGAAAAATTCAAAGTGCCGGTTTTAATGCGCATTACCACGAGGATGGCTCATTCGCGTTCCGGGGTTGCCAGAAGGGGCGAGATCAGGAAGCAGAACGAATTGAAAATGCCTTCAGATCTGCGTCAGTTTGTATTATTGCCCAACATTGCAAGAACCCGTTATAAAAACCTGTTGAGGGACCATTCATCGTTTATTGCCGAGTCGGATGCCTCCCCGTTTAATTCATATATTGATGGCTCTGATAAATCGTTGGGCATCATTGTTTGCGGCATCGCCTATAATTATCTGCTCGAAAACTTCCCCGACCGTATCGTACCCCATCCTGTGCTTAAAATCGGCCAGTACCCCCTGCCACGTAAAATGGTTGAAAAGATGGCAGATGAGTGCCGGGAAATTTTAGTCATCGAAGACGGGTACCCGATGGTGGAAGAGTTGCTTAAAGGCTATCTGGGCCGCGGATTAAAGGTGAAAGGCCGTCTTGACGGAACCTTGCCCCGCGATGGAGAGTTGAATCCGAATCTCGTTGCGGTGGCCCTTGGAAAACCCGACACTTATGGACTGCCCATCCCTGACCTCGTCGTAAACCGCCCTCCTTCGTTGTGCAGCGGTTGTCCGCACATCGATTCATATTATGCTCTGAGTGAAACATTGAGTGAATTGTCCAACGGCCGGGTGTTTTCCGACATCGGCTGTTATACTCTTGGTGCCTTAAAACCTTATGAAGCAATCAATTCCTGCGTGGATATGGGTGCTTCCATTACCATGGCCAAAGGTGCGGCTGATGCCGGGCTTATCCCTTCAGTGGCTGTTATCGGTGACTCCACCTTCACCCATTCAGGTATGACAGGTTTGCTGGATGCAATCAATGACAAGTCGCCTATCACCATCATGATCCTCGACAATGGAACTACTGCCATGACGGGAGGACAGGATTCCCCGGGATTTGGAAAGATCGAAGAGATTTGTAAGGGACTTGGGGTGGAAGAGGCTCATATCCGCATTCTCAAACCCCTGAAAAAGTACCATGATGAAAATGTTGCCATCATGAAAGAAGAACTGGCGTATCACGGTGTTTCTGTGATCATTCCCCGTCGGGAATGTATTGTGGCTATTGATAAGCGTATTCGTGACAAATTCAAGAACAAGTAATACAACTGTTAATGAAAAAGGATATCATATTGGCAGGTGTTGGCGGGCAGGGAATCATCTCCATTGCATCCATCATCGGCTATGCAGCACTGGAACAGGGAATGTTTCTCAAGCAATCTGAAGTTCACGGAATGAGCCAGCGGGGAGGCGATGTGATGTCGAATCTCAGGATTTCCCACAATCATATTGCCTCTGATTTAATACCCTTTGGCCAGGCAGATATGATCATATCCATAGAACCCCTCGAATCGTTGCGATATCTGCCATACCTTTCAAAGGAAGGATGGGTAATTTCCAATACACGTCCTTTTAACAACATCCCCAACTACCCTGACCTGGATAAAATAATGGGCGAAATTGCAAAGGTGCCTCATCATATTGCACTCGATGCGGAAGCTATCGCCAAAGAGGCCGGATCGACCAAGGCAGCAAACATTGTAATCCTTGGAGCCGCTGCCCCATTCCTGGGTATGACTTATGAGAAATTTGAAGATGCCATCCGGTTCATTTTTCGGCATAAGGGTGATAAAGTAATCGATCTTAATTTAGTTGCGTTAAAAGCCGGCCGCGATTTTGCAGATCGGCATATATAACATTTTCTTTGTACCTTTGCACGCTATTTTTTTTACAGAAACACAGACAAATGAGGATTTTACAGCGTAAATTAGCCCATTATACAGAACCCCAGAAAGTGGAGAAGATGGGAATTTATCCGTTCTTCCGGATGATTGAATCGGATCAGGATACCGTCGTAACCATGAATGGCAAGAAAGTGCTGATGTTTGGTTCTAATAGTTACCTGGGATTGACCAACCACCCGAAAATTAAAGAAGCGGCTATTAAAGCAACGGAGAAGTATGGTACCGGTTGTGCCGGTTCACGCTTCCTGAACGGAACCCTTGACATTCATATTGAACTTGAACAGAAACTTGCCGAATTTGTCGGGAAACAATCTGCCCTGGTTTACAGTACCGGTTTCCAGGTGAACCTTGGCGTAATCCCTACAATTACCGGGCGTAACGATTATATCCTGATCGATGAGCTGGATCACGCTTCCATCATTGAAGCAACAAGGTTGTCGTTTGCCAAGGTGATAAAATACCGCCACAACGACATGCATTCACTGGAGACAGTCCTGAAAAAGTGTGAACCCGGAAGAATCAAATTAATTGTGGTTGATGGTGTTTTCAGCATGGATGGAGACATCGCAAAGCTTCCCGAAATATCCAAATTAGCAGAGAAGTATGAAGCAACCATCATGGTAGATGATGCACATTCCATTGGCGTATTGGGCAAACATGGCTCCGGCACGGCAAACCACTTTGGATTGACCGAAAAAGTTGACCTGATCATGGGAACGTTCTCAAAATCACTGGCTGCCCTGGGCGGTTTTATCGCGAGCGATTTTGAAACAATCAACTATATCAAACACCATTCCCGCACCCTCATCTTCAGTGCGTCTGCCACTCCTGCTTCAGCAGCTGCAGTAATTGCCGCACTGGAAATTATCAAAAGCGAACCCGAACGCATCAAACATCTTTGGGAGGTGACCCATTATGCCATCGAAAATTTCAGAAAACTTGGTTTTGACATTGGAAACACTGTTACTCCAATCATTCCTTTATATATCCGTGATAACCTTAAAACCCTTACCATCACAAGAATGCTGCTTGATGAGGGAATTTTTGTGAACCCGGTGGTGGCTCCGGCCGTAAGCAAGGACAATACATTGATCCGCTTTTCCCTCATGGCGACCCATACGAAAGAACAAGTTGATATTGCGTTGGAGAAATTTGAGAAACTGGGGAAGAAGCTCCATATTATCTCAAAATAATCCAAATGACAAAAACCAACCTGATTGAACTTAAGAAAGTAGAGACAAAAAAGGATCTGAAAAGATTCATCGCTTTTCAAAATAAGCTTTACAGGGGAAATAAATTCTGGTGTCCGCAGATGCGGATGGATGAGATGAATACCTTAAGCAGGGATAAAAACCCTGCTTTTGATTTTTGTGAAGCCGAGTACTGGCTTGCATACCAGGGCAGTGAGATCGTAGGCCGCGTTGCCGGGATCATCAATCATAAAGCGAATGAGACTTGGAATGAAAAGCTGGTTCGCTTTGGCTGGATAGATTTTGTTGATGATCCGGAGGTTTCAAGGTTACTCGTAGAAACAGTACGTGAGTGGGGCAGCGCGAAGGGAATGAACGGCATTCATGGCCCGCTTGGCTTCTCTGATATGGACAATGAAGGGATGCTGATCAAGGGTTTTGAGGAACTTGCAACCCTGGCTTCCATATACAATTACCCTTACTATGTGGAGCACATGGAAAAACTTGGCTTCACCAAAGCGGCTGATTGGGTACAGTATGAATTTGAAATCCCCCCCACCATCCCTGAAAAAGTTGACCGGTTATCTCTGCTTGTACAGGAGAAGTATAAACTTCGTGTGGTGAAAACAAAAAAGTCGAAGGATCTGCTGCCTTATGCACCAAAAATGTTTGAAACCCTCAATGCTGCTTTCAGTGAGCTTTACGGATACACTGCATTGACAAAAAAACAGGTTGACATGTATGTGAAAGCCTATTTTGGTTTTGTCAGACCTGAATTTGTCTCCTTCGTTGTAGATGAACAGGATGATGTAGTCGGATTTGGTGTGTCTCTACCATCATTGACAAAAGCACTGCAGAAATGTGACGGCAAGTTGTTCCCATTCGGATTCATTTACTTGTTATGGGCCATGAAAAAGAACGATACCATCGACATGTATCTGAATGGTGTTCGGCCTGACTATCATTCAAAAGGAGTAAACGCACTTTATTATAATGAGTTGCATCGGGCCTATATCAAGTATGGCATCAAAAAGGCTGTCACCAACCCCCAGTTGGAAGACAATGCCAAGGCGCTCACCATCTGGAAGAATTTCAACGGAAGGCAGCATCTGACAAGGAGATGCTGGATTAAACACTTTTAACTGATCATTTTGCCATTTGACTTTGCATTTTGAATTTTGAACTTGAGTTTTTCGATAAAAAAAATCATACCAGTAGATAATATTTGTTGGACCTTTAAATCTAAATGACCCTTCCCCGGCCCTCCCCTTGAAGGGGAGGGAGTGCGTTTGTCGAGGATTTCAAACGATTTCATTGACGAATGGATGATCTTTGCTGTTTCACAATGATGATATGTCTTGTGGCTGGCAGAGGGTTCCCCCTCCCCTTCAAGGGGAGGGCCGGGGAAGGGTCATTTACTTACTGAATTAGGCTTTCTGTAAGTGAGCTGGTTCAATTGTGCTCAATCAAAAAAACAATTTATGGCAAACATCCTGATCACCGGTGCAAGTGGTTTCATCGGAAGTTTCTTAGTGGAAGAAGGTTTAAAGCAAAATCACCAGGTTTACGCCGGCATCCGCAAATCAAGTTCACGCGAATACCTGAAGGACAACCGCATTCATTTCCTGGAGTTCGATTTCTCAAGCCGGGCAAAAGTTCTTGAAACGCTGGAATACTGTAAAAAGAACAACATCCGGTTTCAATACATCATTCACAATGCCGGGTTGACAAAGGCACAGAAAAAAACAGATTTTTATACCGTAAATTGCCAGAATACCATCCATTTTATTGAAGCGCTCATTGAGGCGAACATGGTTCCGGAAAAGTTCCTTTTTGTCAGCAGCCTCGCAGCCTACGGACCAGGTAATCCGCATACCGGAGAGCCTGTGCGAAATGTCCACGAACCAAAACCCATCGAACTATATGGCAAAAGCAAACTTGATGCTGAACGCTATATTACTGCCTTGAAAGATTTCCCCTGGCTGATCGTTCGTCCGACTGGTGTATACGGCCCGAAGGAAAAGGACTATTTTGTCTTTTTTCAGACCATCAGCAGGGGACTTGAGCCATACATCGGCTTTAAAAAACAGGTTCTCACATTTATTTATGTCCGTGACCTTGTCCGGCTGATATTCCTGGCACTTGCCTCACCTCATGTGAATAAAGCCTGGTTTGTATCCGACGGAAAGGAATATCCGTCGGAGTTGTTTGCTGAAATCACAAAGAAGGCCCTCGGAAAGAAGACCATCCGTTTTACTGTGCCGCTGTTCCTTGTGAAAACCATTGCCGTTGTAGGCGAAAAGGTGGCAGGATTATGGGGAACCATCCCAACCCTGAATACGGATAAATACAATGTCCTGAAAAGCACCAACTGGCGGTGCGAAATTGAACCGCTTGCAGAGGATTTCGGGTTTGAAGCAGAATATGACCTTGAAAAAGGTGTGAAGGAGACGCTTGACTGGTATAAGAAAGAAAAGTGGCTTTAACATGAGCGAAATTGTCATCCGGAAGGTTGTTTCGAAACATGACCTCAAACAATTTGTTGATTTTCCTTTTCAACTGTTTAAAGGGAACAACTTCTGGGTTCCACCATTGAAGTTCGATGAAATAAACACACTCCGGAAGGATAAAAACCCGGCTTTCGATTACTGTGAGGCTGAATATTGGCTTGCAATTCGCGAAAACAGGGTGGCAGGCAGGATCGCCGGCATCATCAACCGGAAAGAGATCGAACAATGGAACACCCGGCTGGTAAGGTTTGGATGGATCGACTTTATTGATGACCCGGAAGTTTCACGCCTGCTGATCGAAACAGTGAGTGAGTGGGGGCAAAGCAAAGGGATGACCGGACTTCATGGGCCGCTGGGATTCACCGACATGGACCCTGAAGGCATGCTGATCGAGGGTTTTGATCAGATATCCAGTCTTTCTGCCATCTATAATTTTCCCTACTACAATGATCACATGGAAAGGTTGGGTTTCAGAAAAGCAACCGACTGGATTCAGTTTGAAATCAAAATACCTGATGAAGTGCCTGAAAAGGTTGAACGCATGACCCGCATCGTTCTGCAGAAATACGATCTGCGCCTTTTAAAACCCCGGAAAGCCAAAGAGATTATTCCGTATGCATCTAAGATGTTCACCATGTATAATGAAGCTTTTCATGATTTATATGGTTTTACAGCACTCACCAGGAAGCAGATGGATTACTATACCAAACAATATTTTGGTTTTATCAGGCCGGAGTTTGTTTCGCTTGTTCTGAATGCCAACGATGATGTTGTCGGGTTCGGTATCACAATGCCCAGCCTTTCACTGGCCCTTCAGAAAGCAAACGGCTCATTGTTCCCCTTTGGCTTTTTACACCTGCTCCATGCCATGCGCAAAAATGACACCATCCACATGTACCTGATCGGCGTTCGCCCCGATTACCAGGGAAAGGGCGTGCTGGCGCTGATCTACCATGAATTGAACAAAGAATACGTTGCCGCGGGGATCAAAGTTGCCCGAACCCATCCGCAGTTGGAAGAAAACCTGAAGGCCATCTCCATCTGGAAAAACTACAACGCCCGGGTAAATATCAGGCGCCGCTGCTGGATCAGGTCATAAAAAAAGAGGAAGTGTTACCTTCCTCCCTCTTATTTAGCATTGTGAAGTACGTGTTATAATTTAAATTTGATACCGATATTCAGTTCTACATTGCTGAAATTAAACGATGTCTTTGGAAGTTTGTCAGGACTGCCTTCTGGAATAGTTTCATCAGCATTGTATTCTTTTTCGTATGTCCACTCTTTGTCCCTTGTAGTAGCTCCTGGTAATTGATCAGCTCCATCCTCAGTCCATTCTGTTATTTTTCCTTTTGATGGTGCATAGGTAATCCCGTTGAAAACAAGCTCGCCATAAAAGTCAAATTTTTCGCTTAAGATATAAGCAACACCAGCTGCTGCAGTAAATCCTATGCCAATACCTCCTGAGATTTTTGTTTTTCCTGTGTACGTGTGGGTAGCTTTATAATTTCCACCGTTACTGTTGTCAGTCCCATCAAATTGTTCCTTGATTGAAGGAAGAATTCCAACAATCAACCCCAACCTTGCATACGGGTTAAGTTTTTCAAGCCCCGGGGTAATAACAATAGCCGGTACAACCTGCAACATCATACCGGAAATTTTTGAATCCATAGAATATTCGCTGTTAGAGCTGGTTGAAGAGTAGTGGGTCTTTTTGGCGAGCCCGATGAATTCATTAACGCCTAATTCAAGTCCAACATATTTGGACATCATGTATCCGAAAGCAAGGTTGACATTGAAGCCACCGCCAAGTCCGTTGGATTTGATTACAAAATTGTCGGAAGTACTGGTATGGGTTTCATCTGCCCAGCCTTCGCCATTATATTGTTTGAGTCCGATGCCACCTCCCACACCCAAACGAAGGTAAGCCTTTTGTGCATTAACAACACCGGTTATCATGCAGGAAATCACTAACAATAGATAAATTTTTTTCATAGTTTTTGTTTTTAAAATTGGTGTTTTTCTAAATGTAATTAAATGTTAAAATCAGGGTAAAAGTAATCATTTTCACACAGTTTCCAATAAATAAATGCGATATCGTTATTTTGCACTTGATACTGAAGTCCTTTATTTACGATGTTTATTATATCAAAAAGCATCAGGAGCCTAAATGAAAAGAGCTGCTCCGTTTTCACAGAGCAGCCCTTTAGAACATACTTGTTATCTGTTATTTACGTGGTGTGGTATCATCCCACCATACACGCTGCCAGATATTGGTAACAGCAGGGGTGTTTGGGTTATACGCCTTTTCGTCAGATGCATAAGGGAACCTGCGGGGTATCTCGCCTGCAACTGAACCTGATGCCGGATTCGGATTGGAACTTAATCCAATCACATTGTCGGTTCTTCTCCAGTCATTATAGGTTTCAAGCTGATAGAAGAGAGAGATGTATTTCTGGGTCATGATCTCCTTAAATAGCAGATCGCCTGTAACAGCAGTCATCTGGGCTACGTAAGCATTATAATAGAGGTCACTGTAAACTCCGAACTTTTCAAGAGATGCTTTCAAACCATCATACAATGCCTGTTTTGCACCGGGCTCATCACCGGTTTTAAATAAACACTCCGATTTGATAAAAAGACACTCAACATAAGTGATAAAAGGCACCGGAGAATCGGGACTTGCAGCAGCTATACCAGGCACGGACGCATTTTCTCCTGTTTCACCCCAATCGGCACCAACATAAGCTGTGTCAGGGTTTAATGCGGCAAATTGGGTAATTCTCGGGTCAAATCTCAGGTTCAGCATATCTACAAAGGTTTTATGCATGGTCATGTCACCGCGCTGATCCATGAACTGGAAGAAAGGATTCGTTGCAGCATCTGCATCCTGGAAGTTGAAAGCGAGGTCTTCATCATTGGATCCAAAAGCATCGGAAAGATGAGCCAATGCCTCTGCATATGCCGTAGTACCTGAGCTTACCTTTGATAAATGCAATGCATATCTTGCTCGGAGCGCATGAGCAGCTTTCAGCCACAAGCCTTTATCACCATCATACATCAAATCTCCGTCAACGGTACCTTTGAAAGTTGTATTTGAGAGGTTTACAATCGCATCATCAAGCAGTCTTCGGATTTCCGTATAAATTGCTTCCTGACTGTCGAAGTTAGGAGTCAGGTTTGCCTGTCCCTGGAATGCAGCGGAATAAGGAATGTCGCCCCACACATCTGTGGTAACCCCAAGGGTATTGGCCATCAGCACTTCTCCAATCCCAAGAAAAGTAACATGCTTTTCGGTTTCAGCTTTGCCTAGGAGCTTTTTGAGGTCGATCATGGTAGTGGCATAATTTGAATTCCACAGGTTGTTCACATCAAGATCTCTGTAGAGATAATCTGCCTGGGCTTGTGACTGCCTGGCTATCCCAGCAAAATATTGCATCCACATGGAGGTGACGCGTACATTGTCGTTACCTCCAATGGTGTTGTAGCCCATGTTGACCTGAATGGTAGGCAGCAATGAACTCATGGGTACCTCTTTCGGAGCATCCGGGTTGGTGTTGATTTCTGTATCGATCCACTTCTTGCAGGAACCAAGAACAAGGATCATTAGCAGGAACACCCCAATGAATTTGATATTTATATTTTTCATATTTGTATCTGTTTTTTGTTTATAAATAATTGTTTGAACCATGGGTTAGAAGGACAAATTGAGTCCGACAGTGTAGCTTTTGGTACCCGGCATGTTAAAATAATCGATACCTTGTGCATTACTGGCTCCCAACAAGCTGGTTTCCGGATCGATTCCTGTGTAAGGAGTACTGATCCAAAGGTTTGTTCCTGTAAAGTATACATCCAGACCCTTGATAAAGGACTTTTTAAGCATGGATGTGAAGGAATAAGAGAGGGTTACTGTTCTAAGCCTTACCCAGTTTGATTTCTCGATATAGGGGGATGTAGGACCGGTGAAACCACTTCCACCACCCTGGTGCCATGACTGGTCGAGGGGAACTGCGATAGTGTTGACCTCCCCTTGTTCATTAACTCCTTCAAAAACGAAGGTTTCATCGCGGTTGGCAGTACCCTGGGATGTTCCGAAATAATCGAGCGCACCACGGGTTCCATTCCACATCAAACCACCGACTTTAATGTCAAACAGGAAGTAAAAGGTAAGGGCCTTCCATTTTAGGTCTGACCCTGCACCCATGGTCCATTTGGGGTCAATGTTGCCAAGTGCAACCTGTGAGTCACCCTGGATAGGATATCCGTCAGCATCGATCAAAACGGTGCCATTGGCATCACGTTTCCAGTCAAGGCCGTAGATTGTACGATAGGGTTGTCCCACAACTGCACGAATGGCGGGTTCTTCGAATCCACCCAAAAACAGGTTGTCAACACCGGGGGCCAGTTGCAATACTTCATTGTTGATCAATGACCAGTTTACGTTGATCGTCCATTGCCAGTCTTTTGTTTTAACCGGGATGAGATCTGCGGTGATTTCATGACCTTTTGTGGTCATAGATCCTGCGTTCATAAACATGGTGGTATATCCTGTAGAACCTGCGATCGGAACATTTAACAACAGATCTTCACCTTTATTGCTGAAATAGGTATAGGAAATTCCTACCCTGTTTTGAATAAATTTCAAATCAACACCGATTTCGAAGGTTTTGGTTTTTTCAGGTTTCAGCTCTGAATTGCCAAGACCAGGTCCCCAGGTATATCCGTTGTAGCCATTAAATGGAAATATGATTCCGGTCGTCCATCCGTCCGCCACTGCAGGTGCACCGTAATAGGTCATGGTCTGGTAAGCCGGAGCATCCTTTGCAACAATCGCATAGGAGGCCCTTATTTTTCCGAAAGGCAGAATCTTGTTATCCTTCAGGCCGGAGAGTTGTGTGAAAATGAAACCTGCGCCTACCGAAGGATAGAAAAATGAATTATTACCATCCGGCAACGTGGTCGTCCAGTCGTTGCGTCCGGTCAGGCTGAGGTATGCCATGTTTTTCCATGAGAGGGTCAAATCACCATAAAGGGCAGCTCTCCTTATTTTCGTGGTGCCTTCGCTGGCGGAAACAGTAGGGGTGTTATTCAGGTTATAATATTCAGGTACAACCAATCCATTGGCGTCGGCATAGAGGCCCTGGAAATATTGCTGGGTCATGTTGTGACCTACGATCACCTTTGCGTTAAAATCTTTTGCAAAATCCTTGTCAATGGTCATAATGAGATCTGAGTTGAAGTCTTTGCTCTGCTCGGCTCCGTTTTTACTCCATCCACCGGGTGCAGTTGCAGAACCAACAGCCACATTATCCTTGTATTTACGGCTCCACCAGTCAACACCGGCACGATAGGTAAAACTTAACCATGTTGCGGCATAATAATCAAACTGCACAGATCCGAGTAAGCGATTTACCTGGTCCTTGTAGGTGTTCATGTTGGCTGTCCAGTAAGGGTTATCATAGATTACTGGATTGGTTTTGCTATGACGATAACTTCTTTGGCGGCCGGCATTTAGAGGTACAGAACCATCAGGTAAGGTATAACCTTCTGAGAATTGATATCCGGCAGCATTGTCAAATGTTGGAGGAGTGCGGAGTAAACCAAGCATCACACCCGAGGTGTTCGATCCTTGCTGGATCCGGTCACCGGCACTGATAATATAATTGGCATTACCACTGACTTTGAAGTAGTCGGAAAGTTTTGATTCCCCTGAAATTTTAAATGTATTTCTGCGGAATGTATTGTTGGGAATAACACCTTTTGACTGGTTGTCGCTGAAACTAAAATAGAAACTCGACAAATCGCTTCCCCCGGTCATGGATAATGAATTATTTGTGGTGATACCTGTCTGAAAAAACTCATAAGGATCGTATGTTTTTACGGCGCCACCATTGGCGTTGGGTGATTTATTGCTAACGATTTGACCATCAACATCATAATCTTTCCATATGAAATTGGGGTCAACAAAATATGCACAGGTGTCAATCATAGGGCCCCATGTCTGGCTATTCCCGGATATCCAATTGCCGGCACTACCCTGACCATATTGATTTTGTCGGTTAGGCAATTGGCTTACCTGATCAAACTGCAGGTAGCTGTTAAAGTTGATGGCAACTTTTCTGCCACCACCGGCAGCTTTTCCTTTTTTGGTTGTAATAACGATGGCACCCGATGCGGCACGGAGACCATAGAGAGCGGTAGCAGCGCCACCTTTCAGCACGTTGATGCTTTCCACATCATCAGGGTTGATGTCGATGGAACGGTTGGATGTTGCAACACCGTCAACGCCATAAGCGCCGCCAACATCGCTTCCGCTGATGGGAATACCATCCACAACAAAAAGTGGCTGGTTGTTTTGGGTAAGTGACTGTACCCCACGGATCTGAATGTACGATGCACCTCCGGCAACACCGGCTGAGTTGATGATCTGAACATCGGAAACTTTTCCCTGGAGGGAATTGATAACATCGGTTCGTGCAGCTTTCTGCAGCTCAGTTCCACTAACATTCTGAACAGAATAACTCAACGCTTTGGTCTCGCGTGGGATACCGATTGCCGTAACCACGACTTCATCCATACTCATAATGTCTGGTTCCATGACCACATCGAGTATTGCATTTTCAGTGATTGTAATTTCCTGAGTCTTCATCCCAACATATGATACCGCGATAACCGTGTATTTCGTGGGCACAGTCAGGACAAATTTTCCATCGAGATTTGTTGTGGTACCAATTGTGGTACTTTTAACAACGACAGTCACACCGGGAATCGGAAGTTTGTCATCCGATGATGTAATTGTTCCGGAAATTACCCGCGTTTGTGCGAAAACTCCCTGCAATCCTACCAGGAGCAGGAAAGCAATTAAAAGCGTAAATTTTCTCATACAGTTTGATTTTTGTTAGTAAATGTGTGAATACTCCGTGATGATAAAATTCATTGTTAGGTACCAATAAATATACCTGCAACAACTAAGAAATACATAGGTTTTGCAACTTAAGTGCAATTTTACACAATACTTCTATAGAATCCAATAACCATTTAACAATTTGTTAACAATTTGTTAACATTCCGCACGGATTTCACGGCAATACTGTGGTTCGGAAACCATATCATACAGCTATATCGCAAAAAAACAGAGGGTGCCCTTTTGGAACACCCTCTCCTGTTGAGAAAATAATGAATCTTAGAAATAGAACGACAGATTAATGGCACCACCCGTATTGGTGTTGTCAATTCCGAAGGTTGTACTTCCGCCTTGCTTTGTCTGGATTGTTTTTACTGAAGAGGATGAGGAATCCCAGTATTCCTTTTCTGATTTGGATTTACCGGTAACGGCCACCATGATGGCAAATGAAAATTCTCCGCCAATAGACATTTTGGGTGCAAAGAAGTATTCAACACCGACAAAAGCATTAACCCCGATTCCAAAGGTCATACCGTCATTATCTTTTATGGTCCGGTTACTTGATGGTGATGTGTTGTAGTTGCCGGATTCAGTTTTTGTCCATGGATAACTGGTAGATACCGGGTTTTTATACGTTGAGGATATTTCGTTACCGTATTTTACCTTGTTGGCCTGTGCAGAAACCATCAGGTTCGCCATGGCACCATATACGCCCTGAACCCTGCCTTTACCTCTCCTTTTTTCAATCCCCGCACCAAGGGAGACATTGTAGGCTGAATTTGTCCATTTGTCATCAACAGTCCTGAAATCTACATTGGTGGAGTCTGTTTGATCTTTTAAGGTGTTTTTCATGGTCTGGGCATAATAACCGACACGCAACTTGCCTCTGTACGCCATCGTTGCACTTTTAAAATACTTTCCGCTGAGGGTATAGGATGGATAGGAGTGACCGAAACTGGGAAAATCGAATGATGGAGCTGAATTGAATGAGTTTCCGTTGAACAGGTTGCCGGCAAATTCAAAAAATGGAACGGCATCGATGGAAAGTCCGTATTCACCTGCTTCCGGGAGGATTGGAGTCCCTTTTTTTGAAGTCAGATCCTGTGCCTGTATGACACTCAGCGTAAAACAGGTAATCAGCAAAGAAAACAAGATTTTTTTCATAGTCATTGGTTTTTTGGTTAGGTTTGTCCATCGTACGAATCCTGTTAATCAGGAATTGCTGCAAATATATATTGTTTAGTTCAATATAAAAATGAATTATCTGACATTGTTTGGTTTTATTTACAAAAAACAACAATAAACTGATCTTATGAATAAATGGTATCTGATTTCAACCGTTCTGGCACTGTTAATGGCCTTCGGAGTATTGACAAGTTTCGTAATTCAGCCGGAATCCGGTAAGGGGAAATATCTGGTGATGAGGATTTATGAGAATTTTACCGTCACCTCCTCCAAAATTATCATAAACTATCCCGACAGTACCTTTGAGGTGATTCCCCTGGAGCCGTTTAAATACAATGACAACTATCTGGTGAAAAATGGCCAGACACTCACCCGTACACTGAATCAGCTTAATGACAAGGGCTACAGGATTGTGACTTCCATCGCCGATGGCAAGCCAACTTCCAACCGGAGCATGATGATCACAACCATCATCATGTCATCCCAGCAATAGTTGGATTGTTTATCGATATCATTTGTACCGCTTAAAGAATACCCCAAACAGGAAGATCATGCCAATATAAATGGCGGTTGCTGTAACAGAAATATCCGGACGAAAGGTCTGAAAGGATGCAATAATGATACAGCTTAAGCCCAGAATATAGTACCCTGTTTTTCTTAATCTCCACAACAATACAACGCCTGCAAAACCAAGGGCGTGTATTAACAATGCTCCGGCAAAAAACAATCGGACTTCTGATTTAGAAAATATAGCCTCCGGGGTGTAAATCCCGAAAACACCTGAGATAGCTGATGCATTGTAAAGCCCGGCCAGGAAAAGAACACTTAAAAGGCCAAAATAGACAAATGAAAAGATACACAAAACAGAGAGTAAAACCGGCCGGGGTTTTAGGATGGTCTCTATCCTGGTTTCTTCCGGGAGTTTTTCTTCGTCGTTCACGATGACATAAATTTCAGGTTCGTACTGTAAAGCAGGACAAACAACCCGGAGAAGAGAAGCTCCGGCAGGCCCGGACTGGCCAGGTGCATGAAGTACATGGGGGCGATAACCAGCAGGATCTGGGAGATGGTATAAACATGGAAACCGATTTTTTTCAGATTAAGCATCAGAATGGCACCCGCAAGCGAGCCTGCATAAAAAATGGCAGTAACCAGAAAAAAAAGTGGTTTGGTTTCAAGAAGGAGTTCAATGCCGGGGATGCTGAATTTCGTTGCAAATTCCTGTGCAATTTCAACAAAGATATCATAGAATGCGGCAATTACCAGGCTTGAAAACAAATTCATCCCGCTGCCGATAAAGGTGAGGATGCATAGCACGGTCAACATGGTTGGCCGTTGCGGTGTCGTTTCGGGCAATGACCCGGGGGTAAGTTCTTCCATTTATTAAACGTTGAATTTTAGATCAAATAAAAAAGTTCTCGCAGATTTTCGCTGATTTGTAACGCAGATTAACACTGATTTTGAGTATTGGTGAATTTGGTTCTGCGAAAATCAGCGCATTTTTCAGCGAAAATCAGCGAGAACTATTTTTTTACTCCAGGTTCCCAACTGTCTTTTCAACCTCAGTCAGGATTTCGCATGATTTTACCAGTGCTTTCATCGCATTGTGATCAGTATAAAGGGGGCGGTCCACTTCAAGAAAGTCAACATATTTCCTGATGACCTCTTTTGCCCTGGAAACGCCCTTTCCAAATGCATATTCCCTGAAATCGAGTGCCTGGGCAGCAGCCATGAATTCAATCCCGAGGATACCATAAGCATTGTCGAGTATCTGGAAATTTTTCAGCGCGGTATTCATCCCCATGGATACAAAATCCTCCTGATCGGCTGCGGCAGGGATCGATTGAATGCAGGCAGGGGCTGAAAGAATGCGTTGTTCCACGATTTGCATGTCGGCGGTGTACTGGCTTAGCATGAGTCCGCTGAACATCCCTGCACCTTTGGTCAGGAATGCAGGCAGCCCGACGCTCAGGGCCGGGTTGTTCAACCGGTTCATGCGGCGTTCGCTCATTACACTCACCATGGTAACGACATAGCCGGCCATATCCATGGGCACCGAAACCGGTGATCCCTGGAAATTGGCACCTGAAAGCTGCATGTCTTCATCCGGAAAGAAAATTGGGTTATCCCCAACACCATTCAATTCAATTTCAACCTGCGAGCGGGCATACGCCAACGCATCATGCGCTGCCCCGATCACCTGAGGGGTTGAACGCATGGAGTAAGCATCCTGAACTTTGCATTTAACTTTTCCTTCAGCCAGGTCACCACCGGTGACACATTTTAAAATGGCTGCCGCACTGCGGACCGCACCTTTAAATCCACGGATTTCATGAAGTTTCGGGCTGTATGGACGCATGTTGGCTTTCATCGCCTCCAGCGACATGGAAGCAGCTATTTCAGCCTGTTTCATCCAGTTGTTGGCGTCGAACAGGAACAGTGCACTCATGGCAGTGAGAACATTGGAACCATTGATGGTGGCCAGTCCGTCGCGTGCCTGCAAGCCGGGAACAGGGATTCCTGCTGCATCCAGGGCTTCTTTGCCCGACATCAGGGTTCCCTGGTAATAGGCCTGTCCTTCGCCCATCATCAGCAAAGCAATCTGCGACATTGGGGCGAGGTCGCCGCATGCTCCAACAGATCCCTTCTGGCAAACCATGGGGGTGACACCTTTGTTCAGCATGTCAACGAGGGTCTGCGTGATTTCCAGGCGTGACCCCGAATTCCCGTGTGCATGAACATTGATCCTCCCCAGCATGGCACCGCGAACCCAGTCGAGAGGCATCGGGTCGCCTATACCGGCTGCATGATTGTAAATGAGATACTTCTGGAAATCTTTGACCTGGTCGTCGTTCAAAACCATCTCGGAAAATTCTCCGATTCCGGTGTTGACGCCATACATGATTTCATGGGCAAGAATTTTGCGCTCGAGCATGGCCCGGCATTTATGAATCCGCTCAATCGCAGCAGGCTCCAGCGCTACTTTTTCATTGTGGCGGGCAACTCTGACCACATCTTCAATGGTCAGGCCTGCGCCTTTTATAATTAATGTCATAAAATTTGGTTAAAATGTAAAACTACCTGTAATTTCTGATTTATATTTTTGTACGGACGGGGCATGCCGTGGGGACGGGGCATGCTGTGGGGACGGGGCATGCCCCGTCCCTACAAATCATTCTGCACCAATGATCATGCTGCGGGCCGAAAGGATGGCGGTTGCCCAGGTTCGTTTTACGTTTTTCTTTGTCATGATAACAATGCTTTGGCTTCTTCCATGGAACTGGCTTTCTGTTCTCCTGTCACCATATTCTTGATGGTCAATACACCGGTTTCTATCTCATCTTTGCCAATCAGGATCACAAACGGAATCCCTTTACGATTGGCATAATCCATCTGTTTCTTTACTTTGGCTGCATCAGGATAAATTTCTGACGGGATGTCTGCCGACCTGAGCGCAGCCAGCAGTTTCATACAGTATTTCTCTTCCTCCGAACCAAAATTAACAAACAGGGCACGGGTCGAAGCCTGGATGGTATCCGGGAAGAGGTTAAGTTCATTCATTACATCATAGATCCGGTCGGCGCCAAAGGAGATGCCAACGCCTGACATACCCGGCAAACCAAATATCCCGGTCAGGTCATCGTATCTGCCACCCCCGCAGATGCTGCCCATGGCTGCATCCATTGCTTTAACCTCAACAATAGTCCCGGTATAATAACTCAGTCCTCTTGCCAATGTGATATCGAAATCAAATTTATTATGCAGCGTCATCTCTTTTAAATACTCCAGGACCGTCCGCATCTCTTCCAGCCCTTTCCGGCCAATTTCCGAGTCGTTGAAAAGTGCTGTAAGGGCATCAAACTTCGATTTGATCTTTCCTTCCAGGGTTAGAATGGGCTGGAGTTTTACAACAGATTCATAAGTAATGCCGCGCTGGATGAGTTCATCGTTTACTTTGTCGATGCCGGTTTTATCCAGCTTATCCATGGCAACCGTGATGTCAGTCAGTTTTTCAGGTGCTCCGATGGCTTCTGCAATTCCGGCAAGAATTTTCCTGTTATTAAGTCTGATCAGCACCCTGATGCCAAGTTTTGTAAATACTGTGTCGATAATTTGTGCCAGTTCCACCTCATTCAGCAGGGAGTTGCTCCCGATCACGTCCACGTCGCATTGGAAAAATTCACGGTAGCGGCCTTTCTGTGGTCGGTCGGCCCGCCATACAGGTTGTATCTGATAGCGTTTGAAAGGAAAAACAAGTTCGTTCTGATGTTGTACGACATAGCGTGCAAAAGGAACGGTAAGGTCGTATCGGAGGCCTTTATCTGCAATGTGTTTGGTCAGGTCAACCAGTCGTGCGGCCGGATCAAGAATGCGGGAGGCAGATTCAGGAAGCCCGTCGAGGTAATTGCCCGAGTTAAGGATCTTAAAAAGCAGCTTGTCACCCTCCTCGCCATATTTTCCCATGAGGGTGGAGAGGTTCTCCATCACCGGGGTTTCAATCGGTTGGTACCCGAAAACCTGGAAGACATTGCGGATGGTGTCAAAAATATAGTTACGCCTGACCATTTCAAGGGGCGAAAAATCACGGGTTCCTTTCGGGATGGAAGGTTTTTGTATAGCCACGGGCAGTTGTTTGTGCAAATATAGCAAACAATTTCGCTACTTCGCTACTTCGGAGTTTTTTGTATATCGTAGCCGGTTTTAGCTAAAATTCCATGGATGTAATTTAATGTTTCAGCTGATCCTTCAACGGGTGCCCAGGAGGCGAAGTTTTTATCATCAAGAGGGGAATAGGGTCCATCCTTGAATTCATAAGCCACCGACCCCTCTTCAAGGGAGATGATGGTATGCCAGGTGCGCGGAGCGATTTCAACCCCAAAGTTTCCGCCGGCAGGATCAAGCAGGATCTGATCCGTGATATTTCCAAGGTCATCAAATTCAACCACCAGCATCCGTCCTTTCAAAGCGAAAAACACCTCCCGTTTATCAGGCGCCTCGTGCTTGTGAGGCTGAACGTAGCTGTAAGGTTCAATGGCATTCAGCAGGCGTTGCAGGGGATCGTCGGGCGTGCTGTGAAAATTAAAATTCATACGTTGCCGTTTTGAGTCTTTTGCAAGGCGGCTCGTGGTATTTAGTAATTGGGAGTTAATTTTTTTCATTAAAGCTGATTAAGTCACCTTTAATTTCTTATACCTGATCCGTTTTGGCGTGAGATCACCGTTCCTCTTTTTATGGTTTTCTTCATAATCGGAATAGGAGCCCTCAAAGAAATACATCTGTGAATCTCCTTCAAACGCGAGGATGTGGGTTGCTATGCGGTCGAGGAACCACCGGTCGTGGGAGATGATCACCGCGCATCCTGCGAAATTTTCAAGGCCTTCTTCCAGGGCCCGGAGTGTATTTACATCGATGTCGTTGGTTGGCTCATCAAGCAGCAGCACATTCGCCTCCTCTTTCAGCGTTAGCGCGAGGTGAAGGCGGTTGCGCTCTCCGCCGGAAAGGACACCGCATTTTTTTTCCTGGTCCGCCCCGCTGAAATTGAAGCGGGCTACATAGGCCCTGGCGCTCATGGTACGGCCCCCGATCTGCATGTTGTCGGCACCGCCTGAAATAACCTGGAACACTGTTTTTTCAGGATCAATGGCAGTATGGCTCTGGTCAACGTAGCCGAGCTTTACGGTTTCGCCAACTTTAAATATGCCGGTATCTGATTTCTCAACATCCATGATCATCCTGAACAGGGTTGTCTTCCCGGCACCGTTCGGGCCGATCACCCCCACAATGCCTGCCGGTGGCAGGGAGAAGTTCAATCCTTCGAATAAAAGCTTATCGCCAAACGATTTCGACACATCGATGGCTTCAATCACCATGTTGCCTAACCGGGGGCCGTTGGGGATATAAAGCTCAAGGCGTTCTTCCTTCTCGCGCACATCTTCACTCATCATCTTTTCGTAGGCGTTCAGACGGGCTTTTCCTTTTGCCTGGCGTGCCTTGGGTGACATCCGCACCCACTCGAGTTCACGCTCAAGTGTTTTTCGCCGCTTGCTTTCCGTCTTTTCCTCCATGGCAAGGCGGTTCGATTTCTGCTCCAGCCAGGAGGTGTAATTTCCCTGCCAGGGGATGCCCTCGCCACGGTCGAGCTCGAGAATCCAGCCGGCTACGTTGTCGAGAAAATAGCGGTCGTGGGTGATGGCGATAACGGTTCCTTTGTATTGCTGCAGGTGCAACTCAAGCCATTGAACCGATTCGGCATCAAGGTGGTTGGTGGGTTCATCCAGCAGCAGGATGTCGGGTTCCTGAAGCAGCAGCCTGCACAATGCCACACGACGGCGTTCACCGCCCGAAAGGTTTTTTACGGATGAATCAGGCTCCGGGCATCTCAGGGCGTCCATGGCCCGCTCCAGTTTGCTGTCAAGGTCCCATGCGCCATGCTGATCAAGGAGTTCGGTAAGTTCCCCCTGTCTTTTGATGAGTTTGTCCATCTCATCATCGCTCAGCGGTTCCCCGAATTTGTTGTTAACCTCTTCATACTCTTTCAAAAGGCTTACCACTTCATGAACCCCTTCTTCAACAATCTGCCTTACGGTTTTAGTGTCGTCAAACTGGGGGTCCTGCTCCAGGTATCCAACCGAATATCCCGGGGAAAAAACTACTTCTCCCAAAAATGATTTCTCGACTCCGGCAATTATTTTAAGGAGCGTAGATTTTCCGGAGCCATTCAAACCGATGATGCCAATTTTTGCACCATAGAAGAATGAAAGATAGATGTTTTTAAGCACCTGTTTCTGAGGAGGATAAGTCTTGGTGAGACCCACCATGCTGAAGATGATTTTTTTATCGTCGGCCATAAAAAGTTAGTTCAAAGTTCAAAGTCAAATGTTAAATGTATCAGGCAGAGGGAAGTGTTTACAATAATTCAGCCAGTGCTGCCTTGTTTGAATTATTTCCGCTTGATCAATTTGTCAATCTTGTCAGTTTCGGTTTCCCAGTTAAAGTTCCGGTGAACAAAGTCGTAGCCGTTTTGTGCAATCGATGCGGCTTTTTCGGGATTGTTCATCAGCATAAGGATGTGTGCAGCATACTCTTTTGGTGTCTGGGCAACCAGAATTTCAACGCCATCCCTTGCATTCAAAGCCTGGAAAGCCAGGGGTGAAGTGATGCAGGGAATCTTCATGGCCATTGCCTCAAGAAGTTTATTCTGCAAACCGGTACCGATCTGCATCGGTGCAATAAATATGCGGGCACTGGCATAGCATTCACGCATGTCGGGTACCCAGCCACTCACATCGACTTGTGATGATTTAAGAGCCAGCACCTTTAAATGCGGACTGGCACCTGCAATCAACAGCCTGGTGTCAGGCTTGTGTTCCAGCACTTCAGGCAGGATCTCATTCACCAGGTATTCAGCACTTTTGATATTGGGAGGGTATCCCATGTTGCCCGTGAAGACAAGGTCGTATTTTTTCTCGGCATCCATGGGTTTGAAAAATTCAGTATCCACTCCGTTGGCGACAACCACAATTTCATCCCGGTCGGGATGAGGAATCAGGTCGCGGTCGGGTGCCGAGATGATTATTTTATTGTCGAATGTGTCGAATGCTTCACGCTCATATCGCATTAAACGGTTGTATTCGATCCTGAGGAAAGGTTTAAGGTAAAAAGGGGAGGAGGAGAGCCTTCTTTCAACACCTTTTGAAAAAACATCCTGGTAATCAAGCGTTTTTGGAATCTGAATGCCTTTTACATATTCTGCAACACGAATCAGCTGGCAGAAGATGTGGTCGGGTTTATACTCCGCAATGAGTGCATGGATTTTTGCTGCTGAGGCCGCATTGTAAAAGTAGCCCACCTGGAGCGGCTTGCTTGAAAACAAGGTCTTCACAAGGTTGACCGCAATCGAAAATTTCGAAATGGGGATGATATGGATGGCTTTCACATATTTTTTCAGCACAGGGATGGCATTCTCATGCAAATCACCATCATTCAGCGCACACAGAATGATCTCATGATGCTTCGACAGCTGTTTGATCTGATGGAATGCCCTAAGTTTATCCCCTTTTTCAGTAGGATATGGAACCCGGGGTAGTATGAAAAATAATCGCATGAAGGTAGCTTGTAGCAGGCAAAAGTATGAAAAACTGCGTTATCCTGTGACTTGTTGATAAAATGCAAGCAATTTTCGGGTCAGAATTTTGGCGTCATATTCTGTTTCGATCAACATTCGCGCCTGTTTCCCGATCTTTGTGCACAAGGCAATATTTGTGACACAAACAGACGTCATTTTGAAAAAATCATCGGGTGAACCGGCGATCAGAATGTTTTCATTGTGTGTATAATGAATTCCCTCCGCGCCGATGCCGGTTGAAATAATGGTTTTGCCGGCAGCCATCCCCTCAATGATCTTCACCCTTATGCCACTGCCTGAGAACAGGGGAACAATCATGATTGCCTTTGACGCCAGGAACCGCCTGGCATCCTCCACTTCTCCCAGTACAACAACATTCGGCAAATTTAAGGATTGCATC
The DNA here is from genome assembly GCA_903926565.1 of uncultured Bacteroidales bacterium. Classification (GTDB taxonomy): domain Bacteria; phylum Bacteroidota; class Bacteroidia; order Bacteroidales; family FEN-979; genus CAIVAT01. The sequence goes on along the minus strand of CAIYJU010000013.1, from coordinate 2,472 downwards.
CATTCCGGCATTTCCCGGCCGGCAAGATAGTATTTCAGGTCAGGGAACTGATTGTGTATTTTCGGCCATGCCTCCCGGAGAAACCATCGGATCCCCTCCTGGTTCGGGATCCAGTTCATAGATCCGAGTGAGAAAAGGGAGGGAAATTCGACCAGGTCTTGCGAATCAGAATAGTTCTCAGGGTTAAGGCCGAAGGGAATGTCAATCACCGGAACTACTGCACTTTGTACTTTGTCCGTTGCATCCTGCTCTTCCACCATCCCCCTGAAATGCCCAGCATCCATTGCTGTAATGGCCACAATCCCATCCGTCTTCCGGATGATTTTATGCTCATAGTTTTTAAGTGCTTTGGCCAGGTGCAGGATATACCATTGTTTTACCGGGTTTTTTGTCTCCCGGGCAATTCGCTGCCATATAACATGTTCGATATTATGAGCCCGCAGGATGATCTTTGCTGATGAGTGCTTTCGAATGGTTTCGATAAAGGGGCACATAAACAGCGTTTCCAGCTGAACAATGTCGAACCTGGCGGATTTAAGCACCTCCTCCAACCGGCTTCTGAAATTCCCGGAGGCAAACCGTGAAACGTGGTAAGACTCCCCGGTTAAAAGCTTCAAAAGGGCATCGGCAGGTTTAAGACGCAGATCAACATCGATAAGTTCTATTCCTGTCCTTTCATGATAGGCAGGCGGAATTTCAGCAGCTGAAATATTGTATTTAAAAGAATTTACGGCAAGCACCTTTACCTGATGCCCTGCCGAAGTCAGCCCGTCGATGAGCATATTCATGGCCATCGGACCTCCCTCTTTGGGCGGCCATGGCGACTTGTTGCATAGGAATAGGATTGTCATATTCGCCGTTCCCGGCCTTTAAACAGTTTCTTGAAAAAAGTCATCCATGCGTCCATATCGAAAAGTGATGCATCATTTGTGGCCTTGATGGTGAGAAAGATGCCAATCGGCATCAGCACGGCCGAGGAGTACCAGATTCCCTGCCATGCAGGAACAACGCCTTCTGCGGTATATTTCTCGCCCACAAAGGAGATGACCCAGAAAAGGATGAAAAACAGGGTGGAGATGACTGCCGGCATTCCCAACCCGCCCTTACGGATAATCGCTCCCAGGGGTGCGCCGATAAAAAAAAGCAGAAAACAGGCGATTGAAAACGCAAATTTTTTGTGATAGACGATCTGGTGCTTGAAAACCAGCTTGCTTTTATTGTAAAGATTATCCTTGCTGTTTGTAAGGTTCTCCAGTCCGCTTTTTGATGTATTGAGAGCGGTTTCCAGGATCATCGAACGGTCGTCGGCCTTGAAATTATAGATGACCGAAGGGTTGAATTTTGTCGCAGTATCAGCTTTTTTATCTTTTTTTTCATCCCCTCTGGTGCTGAAATGGAGGTTGTTGACAAAATTCGATTCATACGATTTCCTGTCTGATGCCAACTGCTCATTAATGGAATCAATTGAATGGCTCAATTGATTGATATTCTGCATTTCATAATTTTTCTTAAAAAGGTTTTCATCTGTACGGGTCAGTTGAAAGGCAGAAAGGTCAAACATCTGGTATTGTTCGGTGAAGGCCGTTCGCTGAAAGGGGTGCGTTGATTCATTGTTTTGCAGATCGATGCGCTCCTCGTAGTTCATCCCGTTATACAACCTGAAAACCAGGAACCGCTTGTCGGGCGACAACTCCATTTTTCCCCATTCAGCCGTTGTAAGCGACACATTTCCAAGGCGTTTTGTATGATCATAGACCATCACATCACGGATCGTGTTGCCATCTTTCTCTTTCTTTCCGATCCTGATCACGAATCCTTCAATTCCGTCATAAAAGAAACCTTCTTTCAGGTTAAAGGAGAGTTTTTTTTCCCTTACATCAAAAAGCAGGGAGTGGAACTTTAGGTTGGCAAAAGGCAATACAACATTGGAGAAGTAAAATCCGAGGGCACTGATAAAAATCGATAATATGATGAGGGGGCGCATGATCCGGTTAAGACTGATCCCGGCGGCTTTCATCGTCACCAGTTCATAATGTTCACCAAGATCCCCGAACATCATCAGCGACGAAAGCAGGATGGCCAGTGGCAATGCAAGCGGTACAACCGTTGAAGAGAAATAGAATAGAAGTTTTACAATGATATACCACTCCAGGCCTTTCCCAACCATATCGTCTATGTACTTCCAGACGAACTGCATGAGCAGGATAAACACCGCAATGAAAAATGTCATTACCAGGGGGCCCAGGTAAGATTTTAAAATAAAAAGATCCAGTTTTTTCATGCAAAAATTGAGTGCCGGTGCAAAGATAATTAATAACGCAAAGGTTATAGTTGTAATTTTGTGCAATTACACCCCTCTCCTTCAGAAGAGAGGTTGGGGTGAGAAAAAGTGTTAAGTGTTAAGTGTTAAGTTTTAAGTGTTAAGTATTGCTCCGGATGTTTTGGTGCAGGTACTCCCCTCTCCTTCAGGAG
>CAIYJU010000012.1 GCA_903926565.1 uncultured Bacteroidales bacterium | reverse complement strand
CATATCAATCACTCAGAGAGATTTTCATGGAGATGGAATCTTTTTTCCATGGCAGGAGTTCCGGTTTTGACCCGCTTGTTTCATTTTTAAATATGCCCCTGGTTCTGGATAAAAATGGTGAGGTAGTTCCTGCTTCTCCTTCAGATCAGTTGTTTTCGGATCCCGGGTTGCAAATGGTATTGATTGATTCCGGTCAGCAGTGCAGCACAGGTCCGCTTGTCTCAGCTTTTCTTGCAAGTTTTGCTCCAGGCGGAACCATCAGTGACGCAGGTCATGTTTTATGCAGCCTGGTTGATGCAGCCATTGGAAAAGTTCTGGCCGGAGATGTAAATGGGTTATGGGATGAAATTACAGGAATATCGAGGTTTCAATATACCAATATGGGGCATCTGATACCCGGCTGGTTAAAACCGGTCTGGGAGGAAGGCCTGCAAGCCGGGATGTTTGCAATGAAGCTCTGCGGATCGGGCGGGGGTGGATTTCTGCTCTGTTTTACCCGGAACAGGAGTTTGGCGGATGACTATTTCAAGGTTGGAAAAATAACTGCCATCGAAGTGTTTTGATGATGGATGCCATGGAAACATGTCAAAATTATCTGACCCGATGACGCCCAGCTTTTACCATGCTTTAAACAGCTTAAGAAATTCAGGATGAATTATACTGTTTGTTGCAAGAATCTGTTTTCCGAAAATATAATCATTGGTCCCCCGGAAGTCAGTCACAACTCCCCCTGCGTTTTGCACCAGCAGCGCTCCGGCATTCACATCCCACGGACTTAAGCCGTATTCGAAAAATCCATCGTACCTGCCACAGGCGGTATAGGCAAGGTCGGCCGCTGCAGAGCCGAGACGGCGGGCGCCATGGCTGTTTTGCAGGAGATGTTTGAATACAGCCAGGTAGTCATCCAGCCGGTTGTAATCATAATAGGGAAAGCCGGTGGCGAACAGCGCTTCATTGACGGTGGCGGCCTTTGAAACATGGATGACCTCCCGGTTGAGATAGGCCGGGGCCGATTTCCATGTATAAAAACACTCCCTCAGATTGGGTTCATACACCATGCCAAGGATGGTCTCTTCCTGGTGCATCAACCCGATGCTGATGCAATAAAGCGGGACGCCATGAATGAAATTGGTAGTGCCATCGAGCGGATCGACGATCCAGGTAAATTCCCCGGGTTCAAGGGCTGGATTCTCTTCTGCAATAAATCCGCTTCCGGGCAGCAATTTTGATAGTTTTTCAACAATCCGCCGTTCGGATTCCTTGTCAACCCAGGTCACATAATTATGAAGTCCCTTGTATTCAATATCGGTATTTCTTAATTTAGAAACCTCCAGCTTCAAAAATTCACCCACTTCGAGCGCCAGGTCACAAACATCAAAAGTCAGTTTTTCAAGATTCATACAGCTGTTTTATCTTTTTACAAAGTAACATCTAAAATTTGAAGTTTTGAAATTATCGTTAACTTTGTCATGAAAGTACAAAAATGAAAAGTGGAATCGCCACTTCAGTTTGTGAGGTTACCGGGATCAATGATCTGGGCTTTTGGGTACTCGCCGGCGACTGCGAATATTTTGTGCCTTTTTCTGCATATCCAGAGTTTAAAGAGTCTTCAGTAAATCAAATATTGAATATCAGGTTTTTCCCTCCCTCACAGCTAAGTTGGATAGAGCTTGACATAGATATTGAATTGCCATCACTCTCAAAACCAGAATCGTTTCCTCTCGCGTTTAAAAAGTAACCAGGTATCCATCCTCCTGCAACACTTCTAATTTTACTTGTAACACCTTATTGACAAAATCCGGGTTGTAGGGTGTTTTCACTTTGATGTAATTTTCAGAAAAACCATGCATAAAACCCTGTGAATTACTGGATTCAAACAGAACATTCACAACACTTCCCATGTTTTCGTTATAGAACTTATGTTTTTTAATATCAGAGAGTTTGTGCAGGGAGTCACTGCGTTCTTTTTTAACCTTATCAGGAACAGGTGACTCCATTTTTGATGCAAGTGTGTTGTCTCGCTTTGAATAGGTGAAAACATGCAGATAGGAGATATCCAGTTGTTGAAGGAAATTATATGTGTCGATAAAATCCTCTTCTGTTTCTCCCGGGAAGCCAACGATCACATCAGCCGCAATGCAGGCCCGGGGCATCAGTTCCCTGATCTTCTGAACACGTGAAGCATACAGCTCACGGTTGTATTTCCGGTGCATGGCTTTCAGTATCTTATTGCAGCCGGATTGCAGGGGAATATGGAAATGGGGAAGGAAATTAGTTGATCCTGCGACAAATTCAATGATCTCACTGTTAAGAAGGTCAGGTTCAATGGATGAGATACGGATGCGGTTCATCCCCTCCAGGGTATCGAGTGCCCGGATGAGCTGGAGGAAGTTCTCTCCCGTGTTTTTCCCGAAATCGCCAATGTTGACTCCGGTCAGCACGATCTCCCTGATGCCGTTGGCTACGATCTCACGGGCATTTTTCAAAGCATTTTCAACAGTATCGCTTCTGCTTCGGCCACGGGCCAGCGGGATGGTGCAATAGGTGCAATAATAGTCACATCCATCCTGTATTTTTAAAAATGAGCGTGTCCGGTCGCCATAGGAGAAAGACGGGATAAATTTTTCAGGTAACGGATCCACAGAATTTCCTGTCGAACAGAGCCCGGTAACTGCTTCGAGCAGGTTGAATTTCCCGGTATGTCCAAGCACCAGGTCAACTCCTTCCATTTGTGAGAGTTCTCCGGGTTTTAGTTCAGAAAAGCAACCAATGACGGCGATTTTTGCATCAGGGTTGATTTTATGCGCCTGCCTGATGGCTGCCCTGCATTTTTTCTCGGCAACTGTTGTCACAACACAGGTACTGATAACATAGACATCGGCCGGGAGATGAAAGTCTTTAATTTCAAAGCCGTTTTCCTGGAATTGACGTGACAGGGCCGATGCCTCTGCGAAGTTGACTTTGCAGCCAAAATGATGAAATGCAATCGATTTAGAATTCATCCTGCAAAAATACAAGTTTTTCGCTACTAAGGCGCGACAGCAGGCGGCACTTCCTGTGCCGGATTTCCCTGGTCAACTTGTTTTTTGTGATTTATAGAAATGTTTATCCCTACCTGGACAGAGTAATTGTTTGACCCTTTGTAGGCGATAATTGCGGGAAGGTTGTCGGTGATCGCATACAATTGAATTGGCCCGGCATTGATGCTCAATCCAGCTCCGATATTGGTGTACTGCTTGTTGAATAAGTTATAGGAGACCATCAATCCCAGCCAGTGAGGCAATGTATAGTTATAGGAAACCGACATGGCCGGATGAAAATGACCTGCCCAGGAAATTCCGTTGAGGAGCAGATTGAAGCGGTGATTTTCGTTGAGCGAGTAGGAGCCGCCAACGTTGTATCTTACAGGTAGCCATGCGGTGTATTTCTGATCATACACCGTGTCGATATCAACCAGCGTCAGAATGCTGTCGCTGATTTTTTGACCAAATGTGTTAAGGTTGCCGATCATATCTGTGAAATCTTTCAACGTCAATCCGTTGAAAGAAAATTCCGCACCCGGATTATGGCTTAACAATGTCATGGTGTTTGATTTCCACGTGATATAACCGATGTCGAGTACACTGGCACTGACTGCAATATTCTTGTTGACCTGGTAGGTTAATCCAAGGTCGAGACCAAAACCGTTATTTCCCGGAAAAACAAGAGAAGAGACCCGTTGATCAAGGTAGTGCTCAATATCATGTATGCCGGAGGTTTTCAATTCCACATCTGACTTCATATAAATCTGAAAATCACTTGTGTCTGTGTAAACCTCAAACGTTGACTTTGTGGTTGTGGCATTGATCCTTCCGGAAAAGTATTTCAGGCGGGCACCCCAGCTCATTTTACCTTTCATTGCATAACCTGAGAAGGATGCCCCCCACTCATCGAACGCAGTGAAATTAACCGAAGGAGCAATATTGGTGTACTTGCCAAACATTTGTGGAGCTGCATTTCCATACCATAGAAAATTTCCCAGGTTTTCAGGAATGGTAATGTCCTGGCACAGCCGCTCCCTTATGCTGAATCCGACGAAAAATTTTCCTTTTGAAATTTGGGTTCCGAGTGAGAGGATTTCAATATTGGAATATAACCGAAACTGCTCGTTTGTTGCTATTTTGGTGAGAAAATTGTCAACCTTGAAGGTGATTGAATCATAGGAATCCCGTTCGAGAACATCATTGTAGGAAAATGGATTTGCATAGGAAGATTGAATTCCCGACAACACGGGAATTCCGACATAAAGTTTCTGATCGGGGATGAATGCAGGGTTCTGGAATATGCGCTGTGGGACAATCTGCATGTTGTATGTACTCAGGTCATGCTGGGCAAAAACCTTCAGGGAAACCTGGGTAAACAACAAGGAGATGATGGAAAAACAGATAACTTTTCTTTTCATGTTCGTTTGTGTATATCGTTGTTATTTACCGGGATTGATGGCTTTCCGAAGTTTTGCCCGTGCTGAAAAATTGAGTCTTATCGCCTGGTTTTCACGGAGTTTTACATCCGACTGGCCCTGGTTTGCAGAATTCAATACTGCTTTCAACAACATCTTTTTAACACCTTTCAGGTTCTGCATTCTCTGTGTGTTAAGAATGTACGTTGTGTCTTTTTCTCCGTACATCCCGGGGTAGGGGAGATAGGTAGACGGGTCAACAGGTGCTTCACGAATGAGAATCGGGTCATTGCCGGCCAGGGAGTCTATGACATGATAGTCGACGTCGGTGAAATATATCTGCATCACCCCGGTGATGGGCATCCCATTCCTGATTTTTGTATGGAATTCAAGATATTCGAGCTCTTCCGGCTTATCAATTGCAAGGTCGAAGGTGTCCACGAAAGTCAGATGGTCAAAATGGCCCCAAAGCGGAAGTTTGACCCGCAACGTATCATAAAGCAAGCTTGCATCCGAGAAGAAATTAAGAGGGGTCCCGGTTGGATTTATCACGGTTTTGATCTGAAAAGCAACATGATCCGGCTTCAGGTTGAAGAAATCATTCATGGCGTTGCCGGTATTGTCATTCGTGTAATTCATGGTAGTGATCGCAGGACTGGTCGCAGTAATCAGAGGGGATGGAATAGGGAACACAGTGCCTGAACCAAGCCGGTTGGCGATATCAAGGGTGCTTCCGGTAACATCATTGATTGCAACCAGCTTTTCAATTGTAACCTCTGCCGGTACGCCAACCGAATTGATGATCGTAATGGACGCCTGCGGATCCATGAAATAAACCTCGCCCAGGGTGTAGGCGTTATTGAACACATTCACCCTGATCGTATCCTGGAGACCATCAAAAGTCTGAAGCCCCAGGAAGCCTTCAAACCAGGAAATCGTGTCGATGGAAATCTGAAAGTCAGCCCGTATTTCATCCCCGGCAACCGGGCTTCCCGACTGCCTTAGCAACCCTTGCACCTCGGCTTTCAGGGTGTTCGAAGAGGATGAAAGGTCGAAGTAAACACTGTCTAATTTTATGTTGTATTGCCTGGGACCACTGGAAAAAGGTTCAATGGTGAAAGAAAATTGGGCGCCGTTTTTTGTTGCATTAAGGATGGAGATGGTCATTGATCCGGCGTTGTTGAATGTGTTGTTCGTTGTCACCCTGATATTCCCTTTCTTTACCCGCACTTTATCAACCCGCTGATCTGTTGCGTTTCCGTTAAGAGGAAATGTAAATGTTACAGGTGGAATGGGAAGGTCTGAAGTACTGAGTTCTGCCTGTTCTGCAGAGGTAACCTGGTGCTGAAAGGAAAAGCTGGCAGGGGCAAGTTTAATCAGGTCGCTGGGTTTAAGTTTAAAAGCATCGTTGTTGTAATAGTAAAGAATCGAAATATTGCCACTTTCATCGATATATAAGTGGTCGCTTGCGCCACCCTGTGTCAGTATTTTTTTAAAGGTAATGCTGTCATTTACCAGGGGCAATGCAATATCAGGATTCCAGGACAGGTCTTTTACCTTATCAAACTGAAAATCCTTTTTGCAGCCGGGTAGCAAAATGAACATCATCAAACCGGCAAACACGGCAATGCCTGGAAGTGCTTCAATGCTTATCCTTTTGAATATTATCGGGAAATTTCTCATGATTATGTTGTGTTCAGGTTATCTTAATTTTTCTCAACTAAATTACATTAATTTTCGCAACAACGAATATCCTTAGAATTTTTTGCTATTAATGTGGATCAGGGAGTGTAACGCAAATAATACGAAACACCCAAACCAGGGCTAACGGATGAAAACCTGTTTATTACAGTCAGGTTCAGCTGACTGCGTACAGGTGGGTTATCGTTTCAGATATTGTTGAACGATGATTCCGGTAACAATCAGCAGAAGGCCGATGACAGTCGAAGGCATGATGGTTTCGCCAATGGTGAAATGGATGAGAATGAGTGATATAAATGGCGAGAGGTAGATCAGGTTTGAAACTTTGGCGGTGGTGGAGGAATATTTCAGGGCATAAAGCCACAGTACGAATGTGATCCCCATTTCAAACAGGCCGACATAGCACCCGGCCGCTACTCCCTGCCAGCCGGGAAGGTGCGGTGATCCGGAAAAAATAACGGCAATGAGTGAATATAAAAACCCGAAGCAGAAATTGAGAAAAAGTTTACTCACGGCTTCCCGTTTGTCCCTGACATTAAATATCCAGTAGAGCGCCCACAAAACCGCACTGCCTATAGCCAGCACCACCCCGACAGGGTGTCCCGCCCCGTCAGGGTCACCGACCCTGTCGGGGTGGATTGAAATAACGATGATCCCGACAAAGCTGATGGCAATCGCAGCGATGCTGACAAAACTGATCTTCTGCTTCAGCATAGGTATCGAAAGCAGCACCAGCACAAGCGGCCAGATATAATTAAGCGTTCCTGCCTCCTGTGCCCGGAGCAGATCGTAAGCTTTAAGCAGGACAGCATAATAGAGAAACGGGTTGATAAAACCAAGGAAAGCCGACCACAATACCTCCCTGAAAGAGAGGCTTCCAAGCAGGCCGACCTTGCCCTGAACAAGCAGGATCGTAAACAAAACCAGGGAAGCTACCAGCGATGAAATAAGCAGCAATTCCATGGGTTCAAGATAACGCAACGAAATTTTGAAAGCTGAGCCGATCGTTGACCAGCAGGCAATCGCTGCAAATGCAAACAGATAAGCTTTTTTCTGTGGCTTCATCATGCTGCGAAGTTACTTAAAGATCCGAAAAATTTTCTACTTTTGCCTGATAAACCTCGAAACTATGAAAAAACTGGCTGTTGTTGCACTGGGCGGGAATGCCCTTTTAAGGGGAGATCAAAAAGGAACTATTGATGAACAGGAAGCAAATGCCTACGCTACTGCTGAAAGTCTTATAAAGCTTATTAAACGTGATTACAATATTGTTATCACGCACGGCAATGGTCCCCAGGTGGGTAACATCATGCTTGCCAACTCGGCCGGGTTCAAGATGTTCGGTATTCCCGAGATGCCACTTGATATATGTGTAGCCTATTCCCAGGGTTTTATCGGCTACATCATTGAACAACAATTGAAAAACGTTCTGGAGGTTCATGATATGGAACGTGATATTATTACAATTACAACACAGGTGCTGGTAAATAAGGATGATCCGGCATTTCAAAATCCCACCAAGCCCGTAGGACCATATTATTCAAAAGAGGAGGCTGATGTCATTGCCAGGGATAATAAATCGATTTTCAAGGAAGATCCGCGCGGCCGTGGCTGGCGAAAGGTGGTTGCCTCGCCGACGCCGCTGGTTATCATCAACAAAAAAACCATTGAATCGATTGCCCGGGGCGGACAAATTGCCATTGCAGTCGGGGGTGGCGGGATCCCGGTTTATTATGTTGAACCTAATAAACTGCAGGGTATCGATGCAGTCATCGACAAAGATCTGGCTTCGGCTTTGCTTGCATCACAGATCAATGCCGATAAGTTTTTTATCCTGACAGATGTCCCGAAAGTTTGTATCAATTACAATACGCCCCAGGAGAAAACACTTGACCGGATGACCATTGCTGAAGCAAAACGGTACCTCGAAGAGGGCCAGTTTCCGGATGGCAGCATGGGGCCGAAAGTCAGGGCAGCCATTCACTTTGTTGAACATTCCGGGAAGGACACCATCATCACCAAAACAACGATGCTGGGGATTGATAATGGAGGAACACGTGTTACCCTCGTGTAAATACCATCTTTTTTACTTCCAGTCCTTCAACGTTCAATAACTGATTTTCCAGTTTTTCAAACTCTTCCAGGCTGCCTGTGAGTTCAAGGATAATGAGTCCCCCCGGATCACAAAAGTCATCTTTAACTTCATGCAGTCCGAGGCGGGTTTTAATGGTGCACCCAAATTTTGTCAGGATATCCTGAATGTCTGAAACTTTTTGCACCCGGTTGGTGATGTGAATGCCGAGAATCCATATCTCTTTCATGGTTTCAATTCAAAGGAATATTTTGTCTTTTTATCAATAGATTTTTAAAACGAATGGTGAATGAAGCCCCGTTTCGACCTGCAATATCAATGCTGCCATCGAGCTGTTCCACCAGTAATTTAATGATGAACATACCCAGAGATTTTTCAGAATCCATTGAAAATAAATCAGGTAGTCCGATGCCATTGTCTTTTACGATCAATGTGAACCATTCTTCATCCTCTTTTATAAGGTAAACCTGAACCTCGCCATGTTGTTGGTGGGGAAAGGCATATTTAAAGGCATTTGTGAGTAATTCATTAACAATAAGTCCGATTGGCAATGCGGTTTCAATGCTTACATCTGTAGTCACAAGTGAAGTTACAAGGTTTACGCGATGACCGCTAAAGGTACCCGAAATAATTGTCGCCAATGATTCAATATACTTATCAAGAGGAATCCTGTCGAGGTTTTCCGACCGGTACAGATGCTCATGGATGAGTGCCATCGAGCGGATTCTCATTTCAATATCACGAATAATGCGTTGCAACCCGGAATCCTCATTGTTTCGAAGCTGCAGGTTAAGCAGGCTGATCACAATCGCCAGGTTGTTCTTTACCCGATGATGGATTTCCCTCAGCATGATCTCCTTTTGCTCTGCATTCCTTTGTTTTAACTCCTCAACTTCGCGTTCCTTTGAGCGATCCCGGATGATCGTCATGACCTGGATCACATGGTGGTCTTTATAGATAGGTACCTTACGGATTTCCATGTAAAGTTCGTTGTCACTGAGCCTCATGGTCTGCTCGGTAACCATCATTTTCCCGTGGTCGAAAACATGCTGAAACTCTTCCATGGATATAGATGTCATGAATGGGTAAACCTCAGAAACAGGTCTTCCGATAACATCTACAGGCATGCCATTTTCAACATGAGCCTCTTTCAGGGCCGAATTCAGGATTACAATATGATATTCTCGGTCAATCACATAAATCCAGTCAGGAATTGAATCGAGGGTGTCATGGTATTGGATTTCACTGCGCTGAAAAGCGTCAACCGCATGTTTCCGTTCTTTTATTTCGAGGAGAAGCTGAAGGTTGTTTTTTGAGAGGGCTTTCTGGTGCAGAAAGTTTTTCCAGTTCAGGCTTTTGAACATATACGCCATCATGAACCCGATGGAATAGGTGGAAATAACGAAAAAAAGATTGTTGAAGAAGTAAAAAGGGTCTTTTTCTAAGTTGTGATTCAGAATGTTGGCAAGTGTAAAGGCAGTTATCTGGATGAGACCAATCAGGGCAACCGTCAGGAAGGGCATCCTGAAAAACGTAAACAGGCCTATGACTACCAGCATGACCCATGCATAATAATATTCTGAACCATGGCCGGAAAGGTCAGCATATAACCCCACATAAAATATGGCGATGCTTATCAGCAGGTTGAGGAAAATGTAAATCGGATGTAAAAATTTGTGAAGAGGTTTTATATAGCTTACAGCAATCAGGCAGATCATGACCGGGGATATGATCCAGAAGCGATTGTAAAACAAACGCTCGGGTGAATCAGGAAAAAAAATTGCGTTGAATATCGCAAAGCTGGTGAACAAAATGATGGTGAGAAAGAGGCCAATGCGCATAGTGGGCAGCGAGGAGATCATGAAAAACTCCTGGAACTCCTTGCGCAATGCATTCCCTTTCTGGTCTCTCATTTTCAGTGTGTTAAAGCTTGAAAATCATCCGCTGGATCTCAAGCCCGCCAATCATGCCCAACTCCTGCTCAAGCCTGTCACACTCCTCCGGACTGCCTGCCAGTTGAAGAATTACAATCCCGATCCGGCTGCAAACATCCTCCGTGACTTCATGAAAGCCAAGTCGCGATTTAATGACATGTGCATATTTTGTCAGTGCCTGTTGCGTGCGTCCTGCTTCTTTAATGCGGTCGGTTATCAGTAAACCGATGATTCTGAGTTCTTTCATATGTAGGTGGTGTCAGAAATACAGGTCACGTTGGCCATCTTTGATCTGGTTGATTTTTTCAGTGAGTTTGATTTTAAAAGATTCATCTTCAATCTCATCCAGTTTCTCCTGCATCAGAAGATACCCTTTTGCTTTTGTCTCAGGTGGCGCATAATCCTCGAGATATTCCACCATGGTCATCAATGCATTTGGCTGGCAATAACGCTTGATGAACCCCGGGACGGAAAATTCCATAAAATGCTCCCCGGTTCTTCCCAGACGGTAGCAGGCCGTACAAAATGATGGAATGTATTTTTGTTCGATCAGGTCATCCATGATTTCATTCAGCGTGCGGTTATCATTGATCTGGAACTGCTCAAGATCAATGTCCTGCTCTTCATGTTCCTTTCTTTTTGAATAACCCCCCATTTCGATGTTGGTACCTCCATCAATCTGAGATACGCCGAATTGCATAATCTCATCACGAATAGCCGCAGTCTCCCTCGCTGTAAGGATGAGCCCGGTGTAAGGAACCGCCAGACGCAGAATGGCCACAAGCCGGGTAAATTCGCTGTCGCTGACCATGTTTGACTTATCCAGGTTCAATTCTGATGCATACTGAATCCGTGGGAAAGATATCGTGTGCGGCCCTACATTATAGACAGCCTCAAAATGGTTGGTATGCCTCACCAGTCCAAGTAATTCGAACCTCCAGTCGTAAAGTCCGAACAAAGCTCCGATTCCAACATCATCAATTCCGGCCTCCTGTGCACGGTCGAGGCCTGTCAGCCTCCAGTCGTAGTCGCGTTTCTGTCCGCCCTGGTGTACCCTGGCATAGGTCTCCCTGTGGTAGGTTTCCTGGAAGATCTGGTATGTCCCGATTTTTGCATCCTTGATGATCCGGAACCCATCGATATCCATCGGGGCAGCGTTGATGTTTACCCTTCTGATCTCTCCGGGACCACTCTTGACCGAATATACCGTCCGTACCGATTCTGCAATGAAATTTGCATCATATTTGGGATGTTCCCCATAAACCAGTATCAGTCTTTTCTGCCCGGTATCTTCAAGTGCCCTGACCTGGGATATAAGGTCTTCCCGGTTGAGGGTGACCCGTTTTACCTTGTTATTGGTTGCCTTGAATCCGCAATATGAGCAGTTGTTTGTGCAAAGGTTACCGATATAGATCGGAAGAGCAATCCGCTGACCATAAACTTTTTCCTTGAGCATGCGTGCCCCCTGTTTGATCTCTTCGATCAGATCCGGATCAGTTGCATTAATCAGAATAGCAGTTTCAGCAAGCGTCAGGCGGTTTTTATCCAGGGATTTTGCAATAACTTCCCTTACCTTCTCTTTGGTAGCTGGTGTAGTGTGGATATATCCCCATAATTCATCTGAATCGATGAAGGAAACCATCCGCTGGTCTTTGATCTTTAGTTTTTCCGGCCTGAAAATCATACGTGAGAGTTGAGCAGCAAAGATAACGTTTATGTGCCGAATTATGCCCGTTTCCTGTTACGTTCCGAAAGATAAACCCCGCCAATCACCAGCATCATCCCAACGGTTTTTTGCAGGGTAAACAATTCAGATAATAATAGATAGGAGAAAATTGCCGTGAATACAGGAATGAGATTGGAGAAGATATTTGACTTGCTAATACCCAGAACTTTAACTGAATGGGCAAAAAAGACGAACGCAACCGATGAGGCAAGTATCGAGAGCAGGAGCATTGAAGTTATTACCTCGTATGTAATGGGAACCAGGAGAGCCGACTTTGCCTCGAAAATAAGAAAGAACGGAAGAAAAAGTATGATCCCTATCAGGTTCTGGTTGGCCACCAGTGAAAGTGCCGAATATTTCATGCTGAGTTTGCGGAGCGTTACCGTGTAAAACAAAGCGGCCAGAACAGCACCGAACAAAAAAAGAATCCCATTGATATCGGCTGCAAGTGAGAGGTCCCTGGTGATCAGCATCAGGATAACCCCCGCAAAGGAAACGGCTATCCCAACGAAATTTACCGGTGTAAGCTTTTCCCTGAAACTCAGAAATCCAACCACTGGAGAAAATACCGGGATGGTGGCAATAATGACTGCAGCCAGGGTAGGTGTCGAGTATTTTAATCCGTAGTTCTCTCCCAGAAAGTAGAGGAACGGATTGAAAAGCGCACTCAGGAAAATGAGTGGATAATCCTTTCGGGCTATCTGCTCATACTTCCCGAGCAAAAAGATAGTTGAAAAAAGTAAGGCCGAGGAAATAACCAGCCGGATAAAGATGATTGTGACAGGTTGGTAGTAATTTAACAGGAGCGCACTCCAAATAAATGACAGCCCCCAGAAGAGCATGGCCGCCAGCGGATAAAAATAGACAGGTATTTTGATTTTTTTCAAACTGAGGCAAAATTACGCTTTTGACTTAATATCATAATTGTTTATTGAGCGCAATTCTGTGTTTAAGTTGTTTACTGATGAAAATTTTTTACTTTTATGCTGAATCATTGTTTGGCCGGAACTGTAAGATAGTTGCTATCTGCATTAATCTGCGATGTTTTGCCGCGCAAATCTGCGGGATTTTTTTTCCCTGAAGCTGTAACATTTCAAATTCCACAGAGTCCATTATCAAAAATCGGTCGAATTGGAAGGTAAGTACATCAATATTCATCAGGATCTGATTGATGCCTGTCGCACAGGTGACCGGAACGCCCAATTCAGGATTTATAAACTCTATTACAAGGCCATGTACAATACCAGTCTGAGAATCGTAAATGACAGTGCTGAAGCTGAAGACGTTATGCAGGAATCTTTTCTGGACGCATTCCAGCGGATTCACAGTTACTCGGGTGAAGGCAGTTTTGGTTCATGGCTTAAACGTATTGTGATCAACCGTTCCCTTGATTGCCTGCGGAAAGAGAAAGATACAATATCATTGGATCAGTTGGAATATGAAATGCCGGAAACCATTGAAGAAACAACCGAAGAGGAGATCCGGTTCCAGGTTGCTGAAGTAAAAAGGGCAATTTCTATACTTCCTGATGAGTACAGGGTGGTATTGTCACTCTTTTTACTGGAAGGGTATGACCATGAAGAGATTTCACAAATCCTGAACATTTCGAACCAGCTTTCCCGTACCCGGTATTCGAGGGCGCGCCAAAAATTGATCGGATTGTTGAAAGAAAATAATTTTCAAACCATATTTAGCAGAAATTAACAATGTCGGAGCT
>CAIYJU010000011.1 GCA_903926565.1 uncultured Bacteroidales bacterium | reverse complement strand
TGCTTTTGCAGAGCAGGTATTGGAAAAGAAAGTCATTGCCCTGAGGAACGACCATCATGGCTATGTGGCCGACCCCATCTTCGAAGGAATGGCGGCCATCATGCAATGGGATATTCAATCCGGGCAGGACCTGGTTGAACTTCCACAGGTATTTGCATTGCTTACAGCCAACCCGTTCCAGGTGCTCGACCGCACCGGGCACATGCCCTATACCGAATGTGCAAAACATCTTGGAAAGGCATTGCCTGCAAACGATCGCTTGAAAAGCGTTTATAACCAGGGTGGAATGCACTACCCGCAATGGATTGAAGATCTTGAGAAATCCGGAAGGATCGGTCTTTCTTCAAAAGGGAAGGAGGGGTTTTTCAAGTGGACAGGAGCTGACAACAAGGAGAAAATCAGCGGGGTGTATGATCCTGCAGCAAAAGACTATGTTGCAATAGCGGAGGTTAGTCATCTCGATTTCTGGTCCTTGTCAGAAGCTGCCGCACTCGACCATCGTGAATCCTCCATTAAAAGTATAGGCGGACTGATCCGGATTGCAGAATCTGATGATAAAGGCGGAAAAACCTTCAGAAGATATGTGATTCCCATCATGCTCTATGCCCTGGATCTCATCCAGGATGGGTATGCAACCGCTGCGGATATTGACTCCTCCACCAAGGTGGGATTACGGTTCAAATATGGGTTATGCGAAATCATCGACAAATTCCTCGACCATTTCGGAATCGAGGCCTTCATGGCGCTGGTTAAAAAATCTGCAAAAGAGAACCCTGACAGGGTGGAGCTGTTTGATGTCGATGGGATCACCGGACCACGAAAAGGAACTCCTGTACTTCTGCTTACAATGAAAAAAAGAGGCTGGTCAAATCTCCTGGGTTATGGCCGGATATACGGCACTCCGGTAAGCCAGCGTAATTTCACAACAGGAGAGATGGATATTTATTACAATGACCTCCGTTATATCCATCCTTCAAAAAAAGAACGTGTTGCCTCCATTATTTTCGACAATCCCCTCCGTGGGAATGTATGGAACCGCAATACCCTCGATCAGCTTGACCATGCAATCGGGGTTTCTGTCAGCCTGTTTGAGAAAGGTGCGCTGGGTGCATTGTTATTTACAGCTTCCGGCAAAGGAATGCGCATGCTCGGAGCCGATGCCAGGCAGTTCAACAAGGGATGGTTCGATGCAAAAACCGGCTATTCTTTCCTTGGAGAGGAAGAAGCCTCTTATTTCACCAAAGCCGGGATGAAGCTGTTCCGGTTTATACAGGAGATGCCGGTTTGGACCATCGGTGTTTTCGGTGAGAAATGGGGCGGAGGAGCAGAATTTACCTATTTCCTGAACCAGCGGTTCGACCTGTTGCATCACGGGGTTGAATTCGACTCACTTAAACGGAAAAATGTGTTCCGTGTCAAGAAAAATTACAACCAGCCGGAGATCGAATACGGGATCCTGGGTGGCTTTGGTGCTGTTCAGGAGCTGGTGCGCCTCGGTTTTGGTGAATCCCTTATTGACGAACTATTCCTCCAGGGATTGACAGCGACAAGGGCCTATGAACTCGGATTATCAAATGGTGTGAGTGAAGATGAGTATGAATTACTTGAGAAAGCATTCGAACTGGCCCGGCTGAAACAGAAGTATGCTGTTCCTTATGCAGTTGCACTGTATAACCTTCAAAAGAAGAATGCACTGGCTGAAGGGTGCAACGATAATCAGCTGACGAAAGAATGTGGTGAAACCTTCAATCCCGAAAAAAATCCCTATATTTCCACGGCATTACTGCGGTTACTCAATATCGGAGGCCAGAATCCACCGGTTAACCTCGCCCCGCAGGGTAAATTACCGGGGTGGGAGAATAACTATGACAAACTATATTATCCTTAGGAATACGTAGTGGTCAAAGGATTCAAAACCAGGAGAGGGTTTTAATGCAGGTTGCGGTTTATATTTGAATCTTAGTATCGGATGTTATGAAAGAACAGGATAATATAAAAGTATTTGAAGATAAGAGAGTCCGTGCTATCTGGGACAGCGCAAAAGAGAAATGGTACTTCTCAATTATTGATGTAATTAAGGTTTTAACAAACAGTGAGCGACCCAGGAAATACTGGAGCGATCTGAAAACCAAACTTAATAAGGAAGGTAGTCAGTTGTCCGAAAAAATCGGACAACTGAAGATCAAGTCCACGGATGGCAAAACATATAAAACTGATGTTGCTGATACTGAGCAACTCTTCCGGTTAATCCAGTCAGTACCTTCTCCCAGGGCAGAACCATTTAAACTATGGTTGGCCCAGGTTGCCAGTGAAAGGTTAGATGAAATGCAAGACCCTGAACTTAGCATTGATAAGGCGTTAGAGCAGTATTTGCAATTAGGATATTCAGAAAATTGGATCAACCAACGTCTAAAAAGCATTGAAATACGAAAAGAACTTACTGATGAATGGAAAAAAAGAGGACTAAAAGAAGGCGGTCAGTTTGCCACTCTTACTGATATTATTACCAAAGCCTGGGCCGATAAAACAACCAAAGAGTACAAAATTCTTAAAGGATTAAAAAAGGAAAATTTGCGGGACAACATGACCAATACAGAATTGATTTTGAATATGCTGGCCGAAGCCTCCACCAAAGATATTTCAGAAGCAGTGAATCCCGGAACATTCGAGGAAAGTAAAAAAGTTGCGCAACAAGGTGGTAATGTAGCCAAAGTTGCAAGAAAGGAACTGGAGGAGAAAACAGGAAAAAGAGTTGTAACTGCATTAAATGCCAATGCGGTTGTGAAATCACCCAAAGAGATAAAACCATAACCATGTCAACAATCCGATACAAATCCCCCGACTATTACCAGGTCGATGAACTCTTAACCGACGAACATAAGCTGATCCGCCGAACAATCAGGGACTGGGTGAACAGGGCCGTGATCCCCATCATCGATGAGGCCAATCAGCACCATGCTTTCCCGCGCCACCTGGTGAAGGAACTCGGTGAAATCGGCGCTTTCGGCCCCTACATTCCGGTGGAATACGGGGGTGCCGGTATGGACCAGATTTCGTATGGTCTGATCATGCAGGAACTGGAAAGAGGTGATTCAGGCATCCGTTCCATGGCTTCAGTGCAATCTTCCCTGGTGATGTACCCGATCTATAAGTATGGAACGGAAGAACAGCGTCGGAAATACCTGCCAAAACTGGCTTCAGGCGAGATGATCGGTGCCTTTGGCCTTACGGAACCGAACCATGGATCAGACCCTGGAGGCATGCTCTGTAAGTTTACGGATCAGGGTGACCATTATTTGCTGAACGGTTCGAAAATGTGGATTACCAATGCTCCCATCTGCGATATTGCTGTTGTTTGGGCCAAAGATGAAACAGGCACAGTGAAAGGATTGATCGCAGAGCGGGGCATGGAAGGTTTTACAACTCCGGAAACTCTTAAAAAGTGGTCGCTGCGTTCCTCCTCTACCGGCGAACTGGTATTTGATGATGTCAGAGTCCCAAAAGAGAACATTTTGCCAGGCGTCAAAGGGTTGAAAGGGCCGCTAAGCTGCCTTAGCTCCGCAAGATATGGCATTGCCTGGGGTGTGATTGGTGCTGCCATGGACTGCTTCGACTGTGCACTGCAATATTCCAAAGAGCGCAAACAATTCGGAAAACCGATTGCCGGATTCCAGTTAACCCAAAAGAAACTGGCTGAAATGCTTACAGAAATCACCAAGGCCCAGTTGCTTGCCTGGCGTGTCGGGGTCCTCCGAAATGAAGACCGGGCCACTCCGGCGCAGATCTCGATGTGCAAAAGGAACAATGTAAAGATGGCACTCGATGTTGCCAGGGAATCCCGCCAGATCCTGGGTGCCATGGGAATCACCGGCGATTTCCCGATGATGCGCCATATGATGAACCTGGAGTCAGTGATTACCTATGAGGGAACCCACGATATCCATTTGCTCATCACCGGGAATGACATCACAGGTGAAAATGCGTTTGAATAAACCTTCCGGCAAAATTTGGCCAATTAAAACAGCATGCAGCAAATCAGCTTAAAAATAAATGGCAGAAAATATGATCTCCTGGTCGGTGACCATGAGATGTTGTCGCATGTAATTCGCGAAAAAGCAGGGCTGACCGGAACAAAAGTTGGTTGTGAACAGGGCAGCTGCGGCGCCTGTACGGTTTTGGTCAACGACAAAGCTGTGCTTAGTTGTATTACTCCGGCCATGCGTTGCGACAACGCCGAAATAACCACGATCGAAGCGCTTTCCCAAAATGGCAGACTTCACCTGTTGCAGGAAAAATTTGTTGAAAAAGGTGCTGTCCAATGCGGATTCTGTACACCCGGGATGGTGATGACCGCGCTTAGCCTTTCCAAAACGCTCATCAGCAAAGAAGGGATCCCCGGTTTGATTCACCAGATCAGGGAAGGACTATCGGGAAATCTGTGCAGATGTACCGGCTATAAAAAAGTAATCGAAGCAGTTGCGGAATATGTCATGGAATCCTCTGCCATCAAATTCCCCGAAAAAGAATCAGATGGAGTCAAACCTGCCCTGAGAGGGGCTGTCGGAACCCGGCGACCTTACATCGAAGCGGAGAAGAAAGTCAGAGGTGCTGCTGAATATGCTGATGACATTGTTTCAAAAAATCAGCTGCACTGCAAATTCCTGCGCTCAACCTATTCCCATGCCAGGATAGAGGGAATTGACATTCAGGAAGCCCTGGCTTTGCCGGGGGTACATTATATCGCAACCGGGAAGGAGCTTCCAGTGAAATTTGGCGTGCTTCCGGTTTCACAGGATGAAACAGCCATGGCTGTTGACAAAGTCCGGTATATTGGCGAAATAGTTGCTGCCGTGGCCGCCGACAGCGAGGAAACCGCAGCCGCAGCATGTAAGCTCATCAAGGTGAAATACGCTCCCGTCAAAGCGTTTTTGACCATCGATGATTCATTGAATGACGCAGGTATGGATGAAAAGATCCATGACTATGGGAAATTCAACAACAACATCCATAAAAAAGCGGAATTGAGGTTTGGAGATCAGCTGCAGGGCCTGCGTGATGCGGATCTTACATCTAAAATGTTTTTCGAATTTGACGGGGTAAACCATGGATTTACCGAACCCCATGCCGCCACAGCCTCCTGGGATGAGAACGGACTTACAATCACCACGGCTACCCAGGTGCCTCATTACCTGCATCGTGCACTTGCCAGGGTTCTTGAAGTCCCGCTCAGCCGGGTACGTGTGATTAAACCTTACCTCGGAGGTGGATTTGGAGGAAAGAGCGATCCTTTTCCACATGAAATTATTGTGGCTCACATCGCCCGTAAAACCGGAAGACCAGTCAGGGTTCGCCTGAACCGTGAAGAGGTTTTCCTAACCAACCATGGACGGCATCCTTCCAGGATGACCGTGGAATTGGGGATTTCAAATGATGGAATTCTAAAAGTACTGGATGCCGACATCGCAATCGATGGCGGGGCTTACGGAAGCTTTGGCGTTGTGACTTCATACTACAACGGGGTTTTACTGCAGGCGCCGTATAAACTGGATAATTTCGGGTTCCGGACATACCGTGTTTATACCAACAAACCGCAATGTGGCGCAATGCGCGGACATGGTGCTGTGAATTCTCGTTTTGCAGTGGAATCGCTTATCGATGACCTGGCATCCCGCATCCACATGGATCCTTGTGACATGCGGATGAAAAATTTTCTCGATTCAGACACATTGACCGTTGGGCACTATCGCATCACCTCCAACGGCAGCCGTGAATCCCTTGAGAAGGTGATGGAACAGTCGCAATGGAAAAACCGCTTCGGAAAGATGCAGATGGGCAGAGGCCTGGGCGTCGCCTGCGGGTTTTTTATCAGTGGCAGTGCACTGCCCATAATCTGGAATGATCTGCCGCAGTCTGTGGTACACCTGAAACTTGATTTTGACGGGAGGGTCCTTGTGACTTCCGGCTCCAGCGACATCGGCCAGGGCAGCGACACGATGCTGGCCATCATCATATCCGAAGTCCTTGGAATAGGAATGGATAAGATATTTGTTCTCGCCGCAGATACCCTGCTCACACCGGTCGATTTCGGCAGCTATTCAAGCCGGGTGACCTTCATGGCTGGCAATGCTGCAAAAGATGCTGCCGAAAATCTGAAAACAGAGATTGTAAATGCACTGATTCGAAGGCATGATTTGAGCTCTGAAGAATTCAACTTTTATGACGACCGGGTCTTTAGCAATGACAGAGCAATTGATCTGTCCTGGATGGAAGTTGTTGATTTGTTGACCTCTAACCGGGGCGCAGTCTGTGTCAGTGGGAAATACATCTCCCCGAAACTTGGTGGTGACTTTAAGGGTGCCGGGGCAGGACTCAGTCCGTCCTATTCATTCGGAGCTTGTGTGGCTGAAGTTGAGGTTGATTTGGAAACCGGTTATGTGAAAGTTTTGGATATCTGGGGCGCCCATGATTGCGGAAAGGCATTGAATCCGCTGGCAGTCGAAGGGCAGCTTGAAGGCTCATGGCACATGGGCACAGGTCAGGCGATCAGTGAACAGATGAAGTACCATAAGGGACTCTTATTCAACAATAACTTCCTGGATTACAAAATTCCAACATCGCTTGATACCCCTGAAATTCATGCAAATATCATTGAAACCATTGACCCGGAAGGTCCGTTCGGGGCCAAGGAAGCCGGAGAAGGTGCAATACATCCCGTTATCCCGGCCATCGCCAATGCCGTGTTCAACGCAGTTGGCGTGAGAATCACGAGGTTGCCAATCAATGCGGAGGATATCCTCACAAAAATGAAAGAGCACAAATCAGCAGAGAAAAAAAATGGTGTATAGATGACTTCACCGAAAACCTATATCAAAGCAGCATCCGTCACACAGGCAATTTCCTGTGCCACCGGACACACCGGTAATTTTCGCTACCTGGCTGGCGGAACGGATGTGATGGTGAATAAGTTCCAGGGTAATGACGAAGCGTCTCTGTTGATTGACATTTCTGAAATTTCGGATTTAAAGGGAATTGCCATCAATGATTCATTTGTCAGGATTGGCGCTTTAACATCCCTCGAAGAGTTGATTGTCCACCCGCTCGTTACCCGTTATTTTCCTGTTATGGCTGAAGCTGCAAAGTCAGTGGCATCTCCCATAATCAGAAAAACAGCAACCCTCGGCGGAAACCTTCTTTGTGAAAACCGTTGCTCATTCTACAATCAAAGTGAATGGTGGAGGGATGCGGCAGGCCATTGCCTTAAATGTGACGGACCGATATGCCTGGCCACCGGTGGGAATAAAAATTGTTTTTCAAAATTCGTATCGGATACGGCTGTTGCCCTGATTGGTTTGAATGCATCAATCGAAGTTGCAGATAATGACGGCGTTGTGGTGATACCCCTCGAAATAATCTATACTGGTGATGGGATAAACCCACGCCGGTTAAGCAAAACAGCGATCATCAACGCCATTCTTCTCCCGCTCGGCGAGGATTGCAGAACAATCTATAAAAAACTCCGTAAACGGGAAACCCTTGATTTCACCTCCCTTACATCGGCAGTTTCATTTCATAATGATGGAAGGATCAGGATTGTGCTGGGCGGTGTTCATGCACAACCTGTGATTGTGGATGGCTCGGTAACCGATGATCTTCCGTACTTGATCAGCCGGGCAGTCTCAACTACCAGGATTGTTGATAACGATACCTATTCACGGACCTACAGAAAAGAGATGGTCGGTGTGTTTCTGAACAGGAGTTTTAAAGAGTTACAACTAATTTGATTTATGGATCTTAAAAATAAAGTCGCCGTGGTGACCGGAGGTGCTTCCGGTATTGGCGCAGCGATAGCACTTGAAATGGCACTTTGCGGTGCCCGGGTTGCAATCATTGACTGCAGAAGCAAGGTTGATGCCGATGGAATCCTTAGCAGGATTGAAGAGGTTGGAGGCATTGCTGTTTTTATCAAAGCGGATGTTGCCGACTTTAAAGAGGCCAATGCTGCGATGCAGAGTGTGGTAGAGTTTTTTACCAGGATCGATATCCTTGTGAATAATGCAGGGATCAACCGCGACGGGGTCATCTGGAAAATGAGCGAAGAACAATGGGATGAGGTCATCAATGTCAATCTGAAAGGATATTTTAATTTTATCAGGGCGGTCGCCCCGCTGTTCCGGGAGCAGCAATCTGGCAAGATCGTCAACATCACCTCCATCAACGGGCTCCGTGGAAAATTCGGGCAGGCAAACTATGCTGCTGCCAAAGCCGGCATCATTGGCCTGACAAAGACAGTTGCCAAAGAACTGGGTAAATACAATGTCAATGTCAATGCCATCGCCCCCGGCCTGATCGAGACTGAAATGATGAAGAATGCGGATGAGATAGTCCGTACTGCCGCCCTGGATGAGATCGTTCTGAAACGGCTTGGTCAGCCGGAGGATATTGCCAACCTGGCAGCTTTTCTTTGCTCTGACCTGGCACGGCATATTACCGGTGAAGTGATCAAGGTTGACGGAGGGCAATATATCTAATATGATTTACCGATGGAACTAAATGATATCGTTGTAGTTGCCGCCTGCCGTACGGCCATGGGCCGCTTCGGGGGAACGTTGAAAGATATTCCGGCTTACGACCTGGGAGCCGTGGTCATCCGTGAAGCGCTCAGCCGTGCCGGTCTTCGTGGTGACCAGGTGGATGAGGTCATTCTTGGCAATTGCCGGCAGGCAGGAAATGGCCCGAACCCGGCCAGGACTGCGGCAGTGCGCGGCGGCGTTTCCGTTTCTGTTCCCGCTGTTACATTAAATATGGCTTGCCCTTCCGGGATGCGATCGGTCGCAATGGCCGCGCAGGCAATCCGCCTCGGCGAAGCAGATGTCGTGATAGCCGGCGGATTCGACAGCATGAGTTCCATTCCATACCTGCTGAAAGGCGCCCGCTGGGATGGTTTTAAAATGGGAAACAAAATCCTCGAGGATGGCTGGAGTGACAGCATCGATCCACTCATCGGACAAGGCATGGGCGATACTGCTGAAAATCTGTATGATAAACATGCCATCTCGCGCCGGGATCAGGATGAATATGCGGTCACCAGCCACCTGAAGGCCTCGGCAGCTCAGAGAAACGGATGGTTCAACGATGAGATTGTCCCGGTCCCCTTACCCTCAGGTAATTATCCTGTGGGTAGCGACTCGCCTCCTTCACCTGTCTTATTCATCTGCGACGAAACCATCCGTCATGAACTCAGCATCGATAAGATGGCTGCCCTGAAACCGGCCTTCCGGAAAAACGGAACAGTAACGGCCGGCAACGCCTGCGGGTTGAGCGACGGAGCTGTTGCCCTTGTGGTTACCCACCGGAAAAAAGCCACGGAACTTGGCCTGAAACCACTCTTCTCCGTTGTCTCTTATGCCCAGCTTGCCGTTGATCCTTCAGTTATGGGCGAGGGCCCTGCGTTTTCCATACCTGCTGCTTTGAAAAATGCAGGCATGACCATGGAAGAGATGGATATCATGGAGGTCAATGAAGCGTTTGCAATACAAGTGTTGTCAAATGAGAAGATTCTGCAATGGGACCGGTCGAAACTTAACGTCCATGGCGGTTCAATTGCGCTGGGCCATCCCACCGGCATCAGCGGTGCCCGGATTCTGGTTACCGGCTACCATGCCCTCAAACGACTTGGAAAAACACATGCGATTGCATCCATCTGCGGTGGTGGGGGCGTAACCTCAGCAATGATCATACGCCGCGAATCCTGACTGTTCAGTTTTTCAATTGTCCCGGCCTTTAGGCCGGGTATTGCCAGGTACAGTTATGCTTGGCTTTAGCCAAATATTGTTTTTTAGAGTTTTTAAAGATATCTCTTATATGGTTTTCAACCAACCAAGAATATTGTTTTCAACCCTGGTCAGAATATCGTCAGATTGGGTTCTGTTGAATTTCTCCCCGGTAATCCCTTCATAAAGTTCAATATACCGGTCAGAAATTTCACTGATCCAGGCATCGCTCATCTCAGGTACCTGCTGTCCCTCCTTACCCATAAAACCATTGGCCATCAGCCATTCACGTACGAACTCCTTTGAAAGCTGGCGCTGCTGCTGCCCGGCTGCCTGGCGCTCCTCATATCCTTCGAGGTAAAAATACCTGGAAGAATCGGGCGTGTGGATCTCGTCGCAAAGGTAAATCTTCCCATCAGGACCCTTCCCGAACTCATATTTGGTATCCACCAGGATCAGCCCCTTCTCTGCAGCCATCTCGGTACCACGCTGAAATAAGGCAAAAGTATATTTCTTGATAAGGGCGTATTCCTCAGCCGGAACCAATCCCTGCGCAAGAAGTTCAGCCTCTGTAATATCCTCGTCGTGCCCTTCTGCCGCTTTGGTGGTAGGAGTGATGATCGGCACCTGGAAACGCTGATGTTCTTTCATTCCGTCAGGAACCGGCACACCGCAGATCAACCTGGCGCCTGATTGATAAGTCCGCCATGAACTTCCCGTGAGGTAACCGCGGATGATCATCTCAACAGGGTAAATGCTGCAGAAACGCCCAATGGTCACATTTGGGTCGGGGGAGGTGATTTTCCAGTTGGGACAAATATCAGCCGTAGCATCCAGGAATTTCGAGGCGATCTGGTTCAGAACCTGGCCTTTGTATGGAATACCCCTCGGAAGCACCACGTCAAACGCAGAGATCCGGTCGCTGGCAACCATCACCATGTATTGCCCGTCGATATTGTAAACATCGCGCACTTTGCCTTTATACAGGCTCTTCTGGCCCGGGAATTCAAAATTTGTTTTGAGGAGAACGTTGGTCATCTGTCGTTTTTTTTATGACGCAAAGATAATTCAATTGATTGAAGGGCAATCATCCCTGAAATCCCACAAGGTGTTTTTTTATTGAAGCCTACCCCATTTTGGCAATTGAATAGCCGGATCAGTTGAATCATCCACTGTGATCAGCACTGTAAGGGTTGAATTGTGCTGATATTCAGCCCATTCAGGGTTTTAGATTTTCCATGGATTTATGATGGTGAGTTCAGGTATTCTGTCAAAATCCCCTGTGTTGCGGGTCACAAGAATCATGTTCTCACATAAAGCGGTTGCAGCAATTATGGCATCCGGAATTCTGATTTTTATTTTTTCCCTTAATTCAATAGCCTTATTTACAATTGGGTCATTCAGATTGATAACCAATGATGCTGCGAAAAAAGATAGAAGCGGTGATTTGACTTTTTCTGTAGTGGCAAATCCCAACACCTCAATTTTTGTGATTACGGAAACGTTTGGAGACGCATTCACTAGATCATCCAGGAATTTAGTTCCAAATGCCGGAAGTTTTCCCGCCAAATAATCAATGACAATATTGCTGTCGATCAAATATCTCTGTTCCATTCATTTCTGCAATTGGTGAGATATTGTTGCATCTCTTCTGCTACCTCTGCGGGCAAAGCTCCGGAAACTTTCTCAGATAATTTTGTGCTTTTCTTTTTCCGGTGCCTTACTATCCGAAGCAATTGCAGGGCTTCCAAATCCTTAAGGAGTTTGAGCGTTTTGCTATTTGTCACTTGGATTTCAATGGTGGTCATGATAAATTGGTATTTGATACAAAGGTACAAGAATACCATGGATTTTCATTCAGACAGGAAGCTGGTAATCTTCTGTTTTTTTGTGAAGCAAAGATAATTCAATTTGGAGTATTGGGTGATGTTCAAACCTTCCAGGCTATAAATTGGATTGTTGGGTGATGTTTAAACCTTCCAGGTTTTTAAAACCTGGAAGGTTTTGGTTTAGTAGGGATCAAAAATACCGCCAGGGTTAGCAAATCAAGTCGCAATTCGTTTTCAAATAGTAAGTCCGTGTGTTGTGATTACAATCGTTTCCGTTTGACCTGTCCAATTATTACATCTTAATAATCTTTCTTGTATGAAAAGAATGATCTTTACATATCTTAAAAACATATAACCCACTGGCATAAGTTCTTAAATCAATTTCCGTCTTTGTCGATAAAAGTGTTTTTTCGATTATTAGTTTGCCAAATTGATTATAAATGACCAGGTTAAAGCCAGGTAATTGGGTTTCTATCATAACCATGTCGTTTGTTGGATTAGGTTGAACTTGCGCAATAATCTTTTGCTGATCGATGCCAGTGCTGTTGTTACTGAAGGCAAACTCTTCAACAGTATATGTCAGATCGTTAATATTCGAAACTCGTATCCAGCCGTAAATTGTATCAGAAGGCCTTATGAATCTGACAGCAAGGTAATTGCCGCTCGAATAATTAGGAAAACCATTATAATAGCAGGCATGACCATGTAAGATCCAATCTTGGCAACTTAAATATAGCACTTTATTCGTCCAGAAAAGGTTATTGCCAATTGTGTCATTTTTCTGTAGAAATTTTACGGTATTGAATGAGAGAGTATCACCTTGTTCCGATAAACAGAAAAATTTGTCTCCAAATGCTACCTGGCTTGCACTAGTGTCATTAATCCTAATGCTTACTTCTTTCTCATTAAATCCCTGGGATTGTGAACCCCATGCATAAAGATAAACATCATTAATTCCATCATTGTTGATGTCAAAAGGATAGGTAGCAGGAGGAAAATATGGTCCGTGAACCTGTGGCCCGATAAGCGTCGTATCAGGATCTATATCATAATAGTAATTGCCGGAATTATGCTGTCCTGCCAGAAAAACCTGAGAGGATGAATTTATAACAACCAGAAGAAAGGTTGATAATAACAGACTTTTAACCGTAAAATTTTTCATCTTAAAGTATGTTGTAATTTTTCGAGTATTGCCATCAACGGTTTGAAAATCACTATATTTTGGGATTTATAAATTGAAAAATCATGTCTTGTAATATCCAGCCCTCCCTCCACGATTATTATAAGATACCTGCAATTTGGATAACGAGGTAGCAACATTTGCTGCCAAAGAGTAAATTTAGTCCAATATCCTCCATTAATTACATCTGACTGAAAATATTCCTGATTACCTAATATTGTAATGAGCTACCCTAAAAGAAGGGTGTCTTAAAAGTCCTTAACCACAAAGTATCACAAAGTACGGCACAAAGGACACAAAGTAAATATAAAGATATTCAGACACTTCGTGTCTCTTTGTGGTTAACTTCGTGTCCTTTGTGGTTAAATAAAACACTTTTGAGACAACCTCTTTGGATTTGAAATTATCAGATAAAATAAAAATATATTTATAAAACGTAAATATGTATTATATTTGTAAAAACAAAATATTGACTATGCCAAAGAAAGTTATTTATACCAGCACTTTGCCTGAGGATGTTCTGAATTCTGTCAATGACTATTCCGAAATAAATCACATTTCAAAAAACCAGGTCGTTGAAAAAGCACTTCGTCAATTTTTTTTCAAGGTAAAGCAGGAAGATTTCCGGGAAGGATTTAAAAGGGCAGCAGGCGATGCTGAAATGAATGACCTGGCCGGGGCGGGCATCAATGACTACCTGGATATCATTAAACAAAACGAATCGGAAGGCAAATGATGCAACGGGAAATATACCTGGCCGAGCTGGACCCTTCTGTTGGCAGCGAACAACAGGGAGTGCGTCCGGTACTCATCATCAGCGGCAATGCCATGAATGAGATGACCGATCTCTGCATTGTTTGTCCGCTCACTTCAATAATTAAAAATTATCCCGGTTCGGTAGTACTGAAGATTAGCAAGAAAAACGGCCTTTCTGAGGACTCAGAAGTTTTGGTTTTTCAGATCCGGGTGATCTCGAAAAATCGGCTGATCAGAAAATTGGGTATGATAACAGAAGTAGAGTTATCCCGGATAAAACAGGGATTAATTGATATCATGACTTTTTAGCCCCTCTGATTCTCCTCAACATACGCATCAATAATCCTTCCCACCAGCTTATGCCGGATGATATCTGATTTGTCAAGATAGACAAAGTCAATACCGGGAATATTGTTCAGGATTTTCTGCGAATGCAGCAACCCGCTGGTCTGATTTTTTGGAAGGTCGATCTGGGTGATGTCGCCGGTTACGATGAATTTGGCCGATGCGCCCATGCGGGTGAGAAACATCTTAAGCTGGCTTGGAGTTGTATTCTGTGCTTCATCGAGAATGGCAAAGGCATTGTTGAGGGTCCGGCCGCGCATGAAGGCCAGCGGAGCGATTTCGATCACCCGTTCTTCAAGGTATTGCAAAAGTTTCTGCATCGGAAGCATATCTCCCAGCGCATCATATAAGGGTTGCATATAAGGATCAAGTTTCTCTTTGAGATCCCCCGGAAGAAACCCAAGGTTCTCACCAGCCTCCACAGCCGGACGGGTAAGGATGATCCGCTGGATCTCCTTGTTCTTCAATGCACGCACTGCCATTGCAACGGCGGTGTATGTCTTTCCGGTTCCGGCGGGTCCGATGGCAAAAACAAGATCGTTTTTAAGACTGCTTTCAACAAGTTTTCGCTGGTTTGCCGTACGTGCCCTGATCAGCAGTCCGTTTTTACCATGCACCAGCACATCATTCTGCCCCTCAGGCCCCATCGACTGGCCATTCGGGGGGGAATTCAGCAACAGACCAATATCGGATTTTGTCAGGCGGCCAAACTTTTCAAAATGGAGAAGGAGGGAGGTGAACTTCTCTTCAAACTCAACCAGGTCCGACTCTTCACCAAAAGCTTTGATGAAATTGTCGCGCGTTACAATCTTAAGTTTTGGAAAGAAATTTCTGATTACCTCCAGATTCTGGTCATTTGCGCCGAAAATATCCAGCGGATGAAAGGATTCAATGTTAATTAGCTTCTCGCTCATGAAAAATTTATACCTTTGAATACGCAAATGTACGAATATTTCCATGGCTATTATTACGCTTACAAGCGACTGGGGACTTAAGGATCACTATACCGGAGCCGTCAAGGGAGCAATCCTGCGGCTGTTGCCTGATGCCCAGATTGTGGATGTGTCACATCACATCCCTGCATTCGACCTGAATCAGGCTGCCTTCATCATCCGGAATTTTTATCCGAATTTCCCTGAGGGTACCATCCACATTCTTGCCATTAATACCGAGGCGGCAGTGGAAACCCCGCATACCCTGGTATTTCATCGGGGTCACTACTTTATCGGGGCCGATAATGGTATTTTCTCACTGATTTTTGATGAGGTACCGGAAAAAATCATCGAACTGGATATTATACAGGATTCGGATTATTTCACCTTTTCAACCCGCGATGTATTTGTGAAAGTTGCCTGCCACATCGCCAGTGGCGAGCCAATTGAAAGCCTCGGTTTTTCAAAGGCAAAGATCCTTCAGCGGATGGCATTTCAGCCTGTGATACAGGGTGATCTGATCAAAGGGAAAGTGATCTACATCGACAATTATGAGAATGTATTTATCAATATTACTGAATCCTTATTTAAAAGCGCTGTAAAGAACCGCAAATTTGCAATTACCTTCCGCTCTTTCAACTATCGCATTACGGAGATCAGTAAATCGTATAAGGATGTTAGCCAGGGTGAAATGCTTGCGCTCTTCTCAACCAGCGGCTATATCGAAATCGCCATACGTGAGGGCAAAGCAGGCAGCCTGCTGGGTTTAAAGATGGATCAGCTCGTTACCATTGAACTTGAGTAACTTCACACACCATGATGGAAAAGTCAAAAAATATCGCACTGGTTGGTCACGACAACCGCAAGAAAGATTTGGTTGAGTGGGTAGAATTCAACTATAAAACACTCCTCGGGCACCACCTCATCTGTACCGGTACCACAGGAAAACTTGTGGAGGAGACGATTCTCAACAAACTTGAAGAAGAGGAGAAGATCACCTTCGACATCGTAAAATTAAAGTCTGGTCCGCTGGGTGGCGACCAGCAACTCGGAGCCATGATCTCTGAAGGAAAGATCGACCTGCTCATTTTCTTCTGGGATCCCATGCAGCCTCAACCCCATGATGTTGATGTTAAAGCGCTCCTCAGAATAACTGTTGTCTATAACATACCTACAGCATGTAACCGTTCCACTGCGGATTTTTTAATATCCTCCCACCTGCTGAAGGAACCATACCAGCCACGCCTGATTGATTATTCGGGTTATGTCGCCAGAGAAATACCCTGAAATATTCAGTTTCCATAAAATTTCAAGCCTGAAAAACACTAATTTTGCACGCCTTAAAATCAACGCGCAGATGCTGACGCTTTTTAAAAAAGAGATCAATGGATTCCTGAACTCACTCATCGGTTACATCGTGATGATTGTATTTCTGCTCATGACGGGTCTTTTCCTCTGGGTGTTTCCACTCGAATTCAATATTCTCGATTTCGGCTTCGCCGGGCTCGACGGGTTATTCATCATCGCACCATTCGTGTTTCTGTTCCTGATCCCTGCCATCACCATGCGCTCATTTGCGGATGAAAAGAAAAGTGGCACAATTGAACTGCTGATGACTCAGCCACTTACCGATCTTCAGGTGATCATTGCAAAATATGCGGCCGGCGTGGTGTTGGTCTTGATCTCCCTTTTACCCACCCTGGTTTATTACTTTTCTGTCTATAAACTTGGCCTTCCCCCTGGCAACCTTGACTCCGGCAGCATCTGGGGTTCTTATACCGGACTGTTCTTCCTCGGAGCCAGTTTTGTCGCCGTCGGGATTTTTACCTCTTCCATAACCGACAACCAGATTGTCTCTTTCATCCTGGCAGTATTTATCAGCTTCATCCTCTATATGGGGTTTGAATTTGTCTATTCATTCCTGGTTTCAGGAAAAGCCGGGCTGGTAATCCAGTCGCTTGGCCTCAATGCACATTACTCTTCCATGAGCCGTGGTGTTATCGATATCCGCGATCTTATCTATTTTTTAAGCGTGACTGCAATTTTCATCCTGATGACAAAATTGTCGCTGGAGAGTCGAAAATGGTAAGGCCACAGGGTGACATGTTGATATAACAGATTGTACAATAGTTATATGCAGGATAAAAAGAAAAATATTAAAAGAGGTAATATCACCGCGCTGATTCTGGGTGTGGCTATTGTCATTTTGGTGAATATCATTGCGGCTTTTGTTTTTACCAGGATCGACCTTACCACCGAAAAGCGATACTCTCTGTCGCCCGCAACAAAAAAGTTGCTTAAAAAGCTTGACGATATTGTTTTCTTCAAAATCTATCTGGCCGGCGACCTGCCACCAGGTTTCCAGAGGTTATCAAATGAAACAAAGGAGATGCTCGACGAATTCAGGGCATATAGTGATAATATTCAATATGAATTTGTCAATCCCTCCTCTTACCCCAGCGACAAAGACAGGAATGATGCCTACCGGTTGCTTGTTGAACGCGGTTTGCAGCCAACAGACTTAAGGGTTACAAAAAAAGGGGCCTCTTCACAACTCATAATTTTCCCCGGGGCCATGGTCTCATACCATGGGAAAGAGGTCCCTGTGCAGTTACTTATGGCACAGTTGCAGGAAGATCCGAACAAAGTGCTCAACAACAGCATCCAGTCACTTGAATACAACCTGGCCAGCGCGATTAAAAATCTTACCACGGCAATTAAACCGAGGGTTGCCATCATCGAAGGACAGGGTGAACTTGACCAGTTGGAAACGCTTGACTTCCAAAATGCTCTATCTGAATTTTACAATGTTGACAGGGTTACGATCAACAGCAAGATTTCAAGCCTGGCGATCCGTATCAAATCTGACTCGGCCCATGATGCCCTGCTCAATAAATACAGGGCAATTATCATTGCAAAGCCAACAAAACCATTTGAGGAACGGGATAAATTTCTGATCGACCAGTTCATCATGCGCGGGGGTAAAGTACTCTGGCTGATCGATCCTGTATTTGCCAGTATGGACAGCCTTCAGAAGTATAGTACCACCATGGGCATTCCCAATGACATCAATCTTGAAGATATGCTGTTTAATTACGGGGTCCGGCTGAATATCAACCTTGTTCAGGATATGAATGCCTTGCCGATCCCGGTTAAAACAGGCCAGGTTGGAAACCAGCCCCAGTTTGATTTTTTCAAATGGTATTTTTTCCCGGTGTTAACCCCCTCTGTTAAACACCCGATTGTGAATGGGTTAAACGCAATTAAAACTGAATTCCTCAGCACCCTGGATACTGTAACAGCTCCCGGGATAACCAAGACCATCCTTCTGGAATCCTCTCCCTATTCCCGAACCGTCAATGCTCCTGCACTGATTGACCTCGAGATCTTAAAAAAGCAACCGAACGAGCGGATGTTCAATAAAGGGCCTCTTCCGGTGGCAGTCCTGCTTGAAGGCAAGTTTACCTCATCCTACCTCTATCGCATTCCACCCGATCTGGCAGGCAACGCCTCGTTGGGGTTTAAACCGACCAGTAAAAAAACGAAGATGATCGTGATCGCTGATGGAGACCTGGTTAAAAACCAGTTTCACTACTCTAAGGGATTTCCTATGCCACTCGGATATGATCAATATACGAAACAAACCTTTGGCAACAAAGATCTGGTAATGAATGCAGTAAATTTTTTATGCGATGATTCCGGCCTGATATCTGTTCGTTCCCGTGAACTGAAACTGAGGATGCTCGATACAGCCCGGGTCGCAAAACAACGCCTGTTCTGGCAACTGCTCAATATTTTACTGCCAATTCTTTTAATTGCCGGTTTTGGTCTCGTAAAATACCGGCTGCGAAAAAGGGCTTTTGCCGGAACGGTTCGAAAAAATTAACCATGAAAAGAAACAGAAACATTCTCATTGCTTTCATCCTGCTGGCTTTGGTCGCCTTCATGCTTTGGCTGACCCAATCCACCACGACATTCAATCGCTCTTTAAGTGATTTCAAACTTAACGACTCTTCAAATGTCACCAGGATCTTCATGTCGGATAAAAATAATAACAGTGTCACCCTTGAAAAGAAGGCCCCGGGCAATTGGACCGTAAATGATCAGTATGCCGGGCAGAATCAAAACATCAACCTGTTGCTGAAAACAATGGCGCAACTCGAAGTTTATCAGCCAGTGGCAAATGCCGCACATGACAATATTGTCAAAGAACTTGCTGTGAACGCTGTAAAAGTTGAAATTTATCAGATGGTATACCGGGTTGACCTCTTTGGCCTGATCCGCTGGTTCCGGCATGAAAAATTGACAAAAGTATATTATGTTGGCGGAGCGACTCAGAGCAACCTCGGGTGTTTCATGCTCATGCAGGGCTCCTCAGAACCTTTTGTTGTGTTTCAACCGGGGTTCCGGGGGTTTGTATCACCAAGATATAGTCCGATTGAGAAGTATTGGCGGGATTACAATGTGTTCAAAAAATCCATCCCCGAAATCGCATCAGTCAGGATAGAAGTGCCGGCAACACCTGATTATTCCTATGAAGTGAGAAATAATGGCAACAATAAATTTGTGCTGATTTCACTTTCAGACAACAAGGAAGTGTTCAACTACGACACCCTTAAATTATTGAATTTTCTGTCAGGATTCAGAAATCTGAATTATGAAGCCATAATAAATGACATGGATAAAGTCCGTAAAGATTCTATCCTGAAATCCCGGCCATTTATCATCATTACCCTGACTGACACAGCCGGGGTTAGCAAGACGATAAAAACATATCATAAACAAGGACCTGAAGGGCAAACAGATCCTAAGGGGATGCCCCTGCCATATGATCTTGACAGATTGTATGCCTCCGTTAATGATGGAAAAGATTTTACGATCATTCAGTACTTTTCATTTGATAAAGTTTTAAGGCCCAAGCCGTTTTTTCTGAAAGATGCCGGATCTGAAAAATAACCAGGTATCAGGGGTTGGCATACTGTTGCCATGAAAAAGGAGATCATCAAATACCTTGCCGGTCGGTTTATTCCTGCAATCGTAAATGTTGCAGTGATTGTTATTGCCATTCACTTCCTTGGCCCTGTGATCTACGGGCGGTATTCACTGATTATTTATGTTGTAGCACTGGTTACAACCCTTTGTTTTCATTGGGTACAGGTGAGCATATTACGGTTCCTTTCAGGAATGCCGCGTGAATCAGGTGTTGTGATGAGCCGTTTTTTCGACCTGACAGTTTTAAGTGCGCTTGTATCCACTGCGATTGTTGCTGCTGCCGGTCATTGGTATTTCCATTTAAGCCTGGTGGAATTATCTTTGGTTGCACTTTTTGCATTTCTTAACCACTTTTACCTTTTTCATCAGGCGATCCTGCACGCATACAATAAATCGATCCGTACTGCTATCCTTGAAGGATCAGAACAACTGCTGATCCTGATCACCGTAATTGTCGGACTGTTCGTGTTTCATTGGAAGTCATCTATGCTGCTTGTGGGTTCCCTCGTTATAGGACTTATTGGTGTTCTGATTTTACGGTCGCTGATCCGCGTGAAAGGCCTGCTTACGGTTGACATGACTCACCTTCACTGGGACTCACGCTTTTCAGCCAAAGTGATGGAATTCGGTTACGGAATTGCTATCTGGCTTTTTCTTTCCCATCTGATGATGGCCATGGACAGGTTTATTATCATGGAATATATGGGATATCGGGACGCTGGCGCGTATTCAGCTCTGAAAGACCTGATATATAAGGGGATAACCTTTGCCAGTTTCCCAATATATATCTCCTACCAGGCTAAGATTCAGGATGAGTGGAATTCAAAACATCGCAGGGATGCATGGGTTTCTGTAAAAGAGGCCCTGAGTTTCGAGATCCTCATTTTTATCATTTTTTTTATTGCATTTATGGTGTTTAAACAAAAGCTTTTCGAGGATGTCCTGAGAATTCCCGGGTTGAATACCTGGCTCATATACCTTCCGCTCGTGCTAGCAGCATTTATATGGCAGGTTGCACTCCTTTTTCAGCGTTTCCTGGAGCTTTCCATCCGTTCAGCCTATATGCTGGCTGCCATTGGCGGAATTGTCATAATAAACCTTGCGCTGAATCTGATTTTTGTTCCCCGTTACGGTCTTGTGGCCTCCTCTCTGAGCCTGCTCCTGACATCCTTGCTTTACGCTGGTTTTATCATGGTTCTTTCCTACTTCTCAGGCAAACGTCTGCCAGAATAATAAAAAAAAACGGGAACCCGTTTTCGCGGGCCCCCGTTTGAATCAAAATGAACAATTCCTGGTATTAAACAAGGCCTTGTGCCATCATGGCGTCAGCAACTTTTACAAAGCCGCCGATATTGGCACCTTTAACATAGTTGATGAATCCATCGGGCTCGGTTCCGTATTTTACACAGTTTTTGTGAATATCAATCATGATGTTGTGCAACCGCATATCAACCTCTTCACGTGTCCATGATAAACGCATGGAATTCTGTGACATTTCGAGGCCTGAAGTGGCTACACCACCGGCGTTTGCAGCTTTACCAGGACCGTACAGGATCTTCTTGGCAATGTAGATCTCGATAGCATCAGGTGTTGAAGGCATGTTGGCTCCTTCGGAAACACAGAAACAACCATTGGCCATCAAAGTGTTGGCATCATTGCCGTCGATTTCATTCTGGGTTGCACTTGGAAGGGCGATATCGCATTTAACTTCCCATGGGCGTTTCCCGGCAACATAAGAGGCTTCAGGATATTTGTCGCAATATTCCTTAATACGTCCGCGTTTCACATTCTTCAGGTGCATGACAAAAGCCAGTTTGCTGGCATCAATGCCCTTGGGATCGTAGATGTAACCTTCGGAATCTGATAATGTGACAACTTTACCACCAAGTAAAGTAACTTTTTCAGTAGCATATTGGGCAACATTTCCTGAACCGGAAACAGTCACGATTTTGCCTTTGAAATCAAGACCACGGGTCTTTAACATCTCTTCTGCAAAATAAACCTGGCCATAACCTGTAGCTTCAGGACGGATCAGTGAACCACCCCATTCGAGGCCTTTGCCGGTAAGAACGCCTGTGAATTCGTTGCGAAGACGTTTGTACTGGCCAAACATGAATCCGATTTCACGGCCACCCACACCAATATCACCGGCGGGTACATCCGTATTCGGGCCAATATGACGTTGCAACTCAGTCATGAGACTCTGACAGAAACGCATTACTTCATTGTCACTCTTTCCTTTGGGATCAAAATCGCTGCCACCTTTGCCACCACCCATCGGCAGTGTGGTCAAACTGTTCTTCAGTACCTGTTCGAAGGCAAGGAATTTCAGAATGCCGAGGTTGACAGTTGGATGAAAGCGCATGCCGCCTTTGTAAGGACCGATCGCACTGTTCATCTCAATACGGAAACCCCGGTTGATCTGGATTTCACCTTTGTCATCCAACCATGGTATCCTGAAAATGATCGTACGCTCAGCTTCAGCCATCCGCTCAAGGATTTTAGCCTGCTTGTACTTGGGGTTTTCTTCAATGAAAGGAATCAGTGATTCAGCAACTTCCATTACAGCCTGATGAAATTCTTTTTCACCCGGATTCTTGGCGATAATCTTGGCCATGAATTCGTCGAGCAGTTTTTTTAACATGTCGTTGTTCATAGTTGAATAATTTAATGATT
Source organism: uncultured Bacteroidales bacterium (assembly GCA_903926565.1). GTDB lineage: Bacteria > Bacteroidota > Bacteroidia > Bacteroidales > FEN-979 > CAIVAT01. The sequence continues at coordinate 69,874 of CAIYJU010000011.1, read as the reverse complement.
GAATGTTGTAGTTTTATAAAGTGTGAAATAATTCACAATATTAGACAAATATTCTGACAGTAAAGACATTTATCGGGAGATTTTTTTGATAAATGTTTAAAATTCAATGAAATAAGAAAAATACGTATGGAATATAAGTAAAACACGTAAAGGACGCAAGGATCTTACGTATGCCTTTTCAGACTTTATCGTTCGTAAAGTTTTTAACTGCCTGGAACTTATAGACAGTTATTGTTCATAACTATCTCTATAACCTTCAGGAAACGATTCAAATGATATGTAATTTAGTTGCACAAATGTATATTCATGCAACAATTACTAATCAAGCGAGCTATGAAAAATGATGTATTGTCAAACAGAATGAACCTGGCAAATCACCGTTTAAGTATTCCTCATTCAAAGTTGATGACAGGTTCCATTGCAGATAAATACCCTGTGATACTGGATGGAGGGAAAACGATCATATTTATTGCCGATAAAAGCATGGAAGCCGAAACCAGGTACCGGTATGAGTTGCGCAAGCAGCTTTAGAATATCGCAGACCGAAATCTCAAAATAAATCAGTGAAGATGAAAGACTTTAAAAAATATTATAGCATACCGGCACCGGCTGAAGATGTTTATATTGCACTCACCAACCCGGTTACCCTGCAACTTTGGACAGGTGAACCTGCTGAAATGTCCACCATTCCCGGATCTGAATTTTCTGTGTGGGATGGTAGCATCACCGGAATAAATATTGAATTTGTACCAGGTAAGAAATTGGTTCAGGAGTGGTATTTCGGAGATCAGCCAGAAAAATCCGTTGTCACCATCCTGCTGCACACAAAGGGATTGGGTACATCTGTTGAGTTACTCCATACCAACATACCCGATGAGGACTATGATGATATGGTGGATGGATGGAACAACAGCTATTTCGGTGTACTTCGCGAGTTTTACCAGGAAGGTTAAAGTTGATCTGCAAAGTCGGCGTCGGCAGGTGTTACCGGGGCCAGCGTTTTGGTTGGTGAAGCGCTTAAAGTTTCGTTGCCATCCTCAAAATCTGCCTCAATCGGAGTTACCGGGGCAAGAATGAGTGTGCTGGTTTCTGCATCAGGGGCACCATCACTGAAATCTGCCATCATCGGAATGGATGGGGTTAATTCAGAAACGCCTGGCATCACCACGGGCAGTTCAGTTAAATCTTCGAATAGTGCCTCCTGCGGTGTAGCCGGGGTAAGCATTGCACCTGAAATGAAGGCTGCAGCATATTTTGTCATGGTGGGAGTCTCTCCGGAATTTGCCGTTGCATAGATTGAGTTGAATTGTAAGCCTAGAAAAGCAACAAGCGTATATATGGTTTTCATTGTAATCATATTCGTGGTTTTCATTTTTTGTGTTTTACTATTTGGTTTTTGTAGTGTCCATCTGACGCAACAACAAATTCAATGTTACAGTTCGTTGAGTATTTAACAATTATTTAACAAACGATTGATAATTAATAATTTGTAATGCAAATGTAGTTGCTTATCTGGAATCAGTTTAAAGAAAGTCGATGAGAAGTTGTTAATACCCGACGAATGCCGGTTTTTCAACGATGAACATGCAATGTGCTTGATATCAATAGTATATGTGGCGTTATTGGCTTATAACGCGAAGGATCAGGCTTTCAGATTGCCTGTATTCGTAAATTCACATATTTGTTACAGGTTTTCCTGAAAATACTGCACCATTTTTTGGTTCAAATGTACGCGGTCTTTACCGCGAACATTGTGCTCGTGGCCCGGATATAGAAAAAAATCAACCTGTTTTCCTTCATCCACGCACTTCTTCAGAAAGGTAAGCGAGTTTTGGGGTACAACTGTTCCATCCTGATCGTCATGAATAATCAGGAGTTTTCCCTTCATGTCTTTAACATAGTTCAGGAGACAGGCATTTTTGTAACCATCTGGATTGTTTCCCGGTGTATCCATGTAACGTTCTCCGTACATGACCTCATAATATTTCCAGTCAGTAACGGGACCGCCGCAAACGGCAGCCTTAAAAGTGCCGGGATGTTTCAGGAACATGGAAATCGTCAAAAATCCACCGTAACTCCAGCCATTGATTCCAATGCGCGCAGAATCAACAAAAGGGAGTGTTTTAAGATAATTTGCGCCAACCATCTGATCTGTCACTTCATTCATTCCCAGGTTCCGGAAAATAGCATGCTCAAAGTCACGGCCACGATTTGATGTTCCACGGTTATCGAGTGTGAAAACAACATAGCCCATGTCGGCAAGATAGTTCAGGAACAGACCGGCACCTCCCAGCCACGAGTTTGTGATTAGTTGGGAATGAGGGCCTCCGTAAACATAAATGATTGCAGGATATCGCTTGCCTGGTTCAAAATCGGCAGGTTTGATCAGCCGGCAGTAAAGTTCCGTGTTCTCTGAGTTTTTAAGGGTGAAAACCGACATCTCTCCAAGTCGGTAGTCCTTAAGTGGATTGTCATTGTCCAAAAGAACCTGCAATTGCTTTCCTTTGGCATCAAGGAGCTCAACCTGACGGGCAACTTTTGTGTTTGAAAAATTATCGAGAATATACTGTCCGTCGTCGGAGATTTTCGCGGCGTGGGTTCCCGGCAAAGTGGTAATGGTTGAAATATTGCCACTCTTCAGATCAGCCATGCATAGTTTGCGGTCGAGGGGGTTGTCTATGTTGCAATGAAACCATGCTTTTTGACTTTTTAAATCAGCAGTGTAAAATTCAGACACCTCCCAGGGACCTTTGGTAACCTGTTTGATAAGAATACCATTAATATCATACAGGTAAAGGTGATTATATCCGTCACGGCGGCTCTCCCAGATAAATTTTTCCTGATCGCCCGCCAGGAATTTTGGCCCCTCAAGCGGCTCGACATAACTGGCATTGCGTTCTTCGAAAAGAGTTTTAATGAACCTCCCTGTGGCGGCTTCATACCGGTTCAGCTGAATGAAATTCTGGTCACGGTTGAGGCATGCAACATAGATGAATTTCTCATCCGGACTCCATGTAATATTGGTGAGATATTCAATGCGGGATGCAGAATCCGCAACAGATGAATCATTTGTCTGGAGGTAAATGGTTTTCTTGCTGCTCATTGAATAAACTCCGACAGTTACCTTGTGACTGGCCATCCCTGCCATCGGGTATTTTGTCATATTTACCGCAGCAATACGCGGGGTGATATCCACCAGCGGATAGGCGGCCACCATGGTTTCGTCCATCCGGTAGAATGCCAGGTAGTGTCCGTCGGGCGACCAGAAGGTGCCTTTTGAAATGCCGAATTCGTTGCGGTGAACCCTGCTTGATCCATATACGATTCCTTCGTTGTTTTCAGCAGTGATGGCAGTTTCCTTTCCTCCTTCTGAAATATACAGGTTGTTGTTCATGGTATAGGCTGCGCTCTTTCCATCCCGGGATATATCCAGGTTCTCCATCTTATCCGGCCACCAGTTTGCTGCTGTGACGGTGTTCTTCATGATGTCACAAAGAACAAGCTTATTCTGGCTGGTAAAATAAAATTGATCTGCCGTCAGAAAGGTGAGCAGAGGAAAGCGTTTAAGGGTGTCCAGTTTGTTGATTCCCAGTAACAGGTTCAGGTCAGCAAGCCGGACAAGGGTATCACGGCCGGTTTTCATGGAATTTCCCTGAACAAGGCTGTTTTTTGCTACATAAAGAAACTGGTTGGTGCCGGGACGCCATTGAAGCTGGCTGAGTGATGCCGGGTTGAGTTTCGGATTCATGTAGCTGGCATCCTCAACCGTGAGTAATTTCGTCTGGGAAGTTCCAATAAAAGGGATAAGTAGAGAAAGAAACAGGAAGGTTGTGAATCTGTGCATATAGAAATGAGTTACAAAGTTCAGATGTAGGTCAAACCTTCCAGGTTTTTAAAACCTGGAAGGTTTAAAATGTTGATCAATATTATTTGATTGCCCCAATCCGGGTAATCAGATCAGGATCATTTTCGATGGCATTGCCCACAACGATGATATCGGCCCCTGCTTCAAACGCGGCATTTGCCAATTCGGGAGTAGTGATCCCTCCCCCGATAATCAGCGGAAGCCCGATCGACCTTTTTACACTGGAAATCATGGATGTGGGAACTGTTTTCTCAGCCCCGCTGCCGGCATCAAGATAGATCAGCTTCATTCCAAGCATTTCACCGGCCATGGCAGTACAGGCTGCAATATCGCTTTTATGCGAAGGAATGGGTGTGGTATTGCTCATGTATGTTACTGCAGTTGTCCGGCCACTGTCTATAAGCAGGTATCCCGTCGCGAGAATCTCAAGGTTACTCGCCTTCAGGTAAGGTGCTGATATGACATGCCGGCCGATCAGCATGTCAGGGTTTCTGCCGGAGATCAGCGACAGCAGTAAAATACTGTCTGCCTCGTTGCACAACTGCATGTTGTTCCCGGGGAACAGGACAACCGGAATATCTGTGTATTCTTTGATGTAGTTGATTAAAGCGGTCTGGTTATCATGGATGAGCAAACTTCCACCCACAAAAAAGTAATCAACCCCGGCTGCCACAGCAAGTTTTACAACCCGGGAAAGGGTGTCGACCGAATATTTATCCGGATCGATCAGCACTGCAAATTTCTTTTTGCCTGCCAAAGTATCCCTGAGCAGAAGTTGGTAGATATTCATAAAAGGGTGCTTAAAATACTTCTTTGGCTATCTGACGTATGTTCTCAGAGATACCGACGGAAAAATAGTGAACAACAGGCACGCCAAAACTGATCAGTTCCTTCGATTGCTTAATACCCCATTCAATGCCGACTTTGAAGGCATCTTCGTTGTTTTTGCAAGCCATTATTTTTTTAACAAGTTCATCAGGGATGTCGATGTTGAAGATCTGAGGAAGTACATTGATCTCTTTAATGGTGCATATGGGCTTAATACCCGGAATTACCGGCACGTTAATCCCCTCTTTGTGACACGCTTCCAGAAAATCGAAATACTTTTGATTGTCGAAAAACATCTGGGTGATGATGTATTCAGCTCCTGCGTCCACCTTGGCTTTCAGGTACTTCATGTCGTAGGCAAGGTTGGGCGATTCTATGTGCTTTTCCGGGTAACCGGCAACTCCGACACAGAAATTGGTGCTGAAGGTGTTTTGCATCTCATCGTCAAGATATTTGCCCCTGTTCATGTCTGTTATCTGCGCTACAAGAGTGTTTGCATAAGCATGCCCATTTTTTTCCGGGGTGAAGGTACGCTGGTTTTTTGGGGCATCTCCACGCAGGGCAAGTATGTTGTCAATGCCAAGGTAATGAAAATCAATCAGTGCATATTCGGTCTCTTCTTTGGTAAAACCTCCACAGATTAAATGAGGAACCACTTCAACATCAGGATATTTATATTTGATAGCCGCAGAAATAGCAACTGTTCCCGGACGTTTTCTTACGGTTTTCTTCTCAAGCAGCCCGTTTTCGTGTTTTTTATAAACAACCTCTTCCTGGTGGTAGGTTACATTGATAAATGAGGGATTGTATTCCAGCAGAGGGTCGATTGTCCGGTAGATGCTGTTGATATTGTGCCCCCTTAGCGGAGGAAGCAATTCGAATGAAAAAAGTGTTTTGTCAGATTTATTAATCAGGTCTATAACTCTCATTGTTAATAGTTCAAATTTGTATTAAGTAATTTTTCTGCATGTTCTAAACTCATGTTTTTACGCTTTGCATAATCTGTCAGCTGGTCTTTACTGATGCGTCCAAGGTTAAAATACTGGGACGACGGGTGTGAAAAATAGAAGCCACTCACAGAGGCACCCGGGTACATGGCGTAATTTTCAGTAAGCTGGATGTCAACTTTTTTCTCAGCATCCAGCAGATCAAACAGGGTTCTTTTTTCCGAATGTTCAGGGCAGGCGGGATATCCGGGTGCAGGCCGGATGCCCTGGTACTCTTCGCGAATCATCGAAAACACATCGAGTTGTTCATCTTTGGCATAGCCCCAGAATTCCTTGCGGATCCGCTCATGCATCAGTTCCGCAAATGCTTCTGCAAGCCGGTCTGCAAGAATTTTAATTAAAATGGCATTGTAATCATCCAGCTCCCGTTCGAATCGATTGGCCCATTCTTCAACACCCAGGCCGGCGGTCACAGCAAAGCCTCCGATATAATCCACCAGTCCCGATCCCTTCGGTGCAATGTAATCGGCCAGGCACAAGTTTGGCTGACCGGGATCTTTTAGTTGCTGGTTGCGAAGGAACCGAAAGGTGGTTAAGAGGTTCGTACATTTCTCATCATCATATACTTCAATATCATCACCGATTGAATTACAAGGGTAAATACCGATAATTCCTCTGGCAATCAGCATCTTCTTTCCGGTGATTTCTTTGAGAAGACGCCCGGCATCATTGAATAACTTTGTCGCCTCGGCTCCCTTGACAGGATCTGTAAGGATTGCCGGGTATTTACCGTTCATTTTCCAGGCATGGAAAAAGAAGGTCCAGTCAATGTATTTTGCGATTTCTTCCAGGGAATAATCAAAAAACACTTTGCTCCCGGTGAATTGGGGTTTGTAAATTTGAGTAGCCGCCCAGTCGATTTTCAATTTGTTTTTACGGGCATCCTGCAGCGGCAGATAGGAATAATCAGCTTTTTTATCATACGTGTTGCGGATTCCCTCGTATTTTTTTCTGATGGATTCGGTAAAATCCTTCTTAACTTCCGCCGAAAGCAGGTTTGATACCACTCCGACAGCTTTGGAAGCATCCTTTACATGAATCACTGACTGAGAATAGAACGGCTCAATTTTGACTGCCGTATGGATGTCGGAAGTGGTTGCTCCGCCGATGAGCAAAGGGATCGTGAATTTTTGGCGCTCCATCTCTTTGGCCACATGTACCATCTCCTCGAGAGAAGGGGTGATAAGGCCGCTGAGGCCTACAATATCAACCTGATGTTCACGGGCGGCAGCAAGAATTTTGTCGGCAGGGATCATCACGCCCAGGTCAATCACCTCGTAATTGTTGCAGGCGAGCACTACGCCGACGATGTTTTTGCCAATGTCGTGGACATCCCCTTTTACGGTTGCAAGAAGAACTTTCCCGTTATTCCTCGGAGATCCTTTCAGTTCTGCTTTTTCTGCCTCGAGCCGGGGGGTAAGCCTGGCAACTGCCTTCTTCATCACCCGCGCACTTTTAACTACCTGGGGAAGAAACATCTTGCCGCTTCCAAAAAGGTCGCCTACCTGGTTCATTCCATCCATCAGCGGGCCTTCAATGATCTTCAGGGCGAGGTTAAACAGCGGCATGGCTTCGTCAATGTCCTGGTCAATGAATTCTGCATTGCCTTTTACCAGTGAATGTCTGAGTCTCTCCACAACCGGAAGTGCCCTCCATTCTGCCTCTGTCTCCACCTTTTTTCCTGAATCAGTTACCTGGTCTGCATAAGCAAGCAAACGCTCGGTACTGTCCTTCCGGCGGTTCAGGATGACATCTTCCACCAGTTTCAGGAGCATCTTCGGAATTTCATCATATACGGGCAGTGCCCCGGCATTCACAATACCCATATCCAGCCCTGCTTTAATGGCATGATAAAGAAATGCAGAATGCATCGATTCACGCAGCGGGTCATTGCCGCGAAATGAGAAGGAGAGGTTGCTGATACCTCCGCTGACATGGGCATACGGAAGGTTTTCTTTGATCCATTTAACTGCATGTAAAAATTCAACAGCATAGTTGGAATGCTCATCAATTCCGGTAGCTACCGTAAGGATGTTGGGATCAAAAATGATATCTTCGGGTGGAAAATTCAATTCCCGGGTCAGGATGCGGTATGCCCGGGAGGCGATGGCGATACGACGGTCGAGTGTCGTGGCCTGACCTTCTTCATCAAAGGCCATGATCACAGTGGCTGCTCCGAATTTGCGCAAAAGGGTGGCGTGTTCCCTGAATGCATCCTCTCCCTCCTTCAAACTGATCGAATTAACGATCGGCTTACCCTGAATACATTTTAATCCTGCATGGATAACCGAAAACTTTGAAGAGTCGATCATGATAGGCACTTTCGATACATCAGGGTCGGATGCCACCATGTTGAGAAAGTTCACCATTGCTTTTTCTGCATCCAGCATGGCTTCATCCATGCTGATGTCAATTACCTGGGCACCACTTTCCACCTGTTGCCGGGCAACAGACAACGCCTCTTCATATTTATCTTCCTTGATCAGCCTCGCAAATTTTCTTGAGCCACTTACATTGGTGCGCTCCCCGATATTGATAAAATTACTCCCTTTGAATATGGTCAGGGGTTCAAGTCCGCTCAGCCTCAGTTCGTGGGCCCTTTCCGGAACAAGACGGACCGGCGCATTTTTTGCAAGGTCTGCAAATTTGCGGATATGCTCCGGATTTGTACCGCAACAACCACCAACAAGGTTGACAAAACGGTTCTCCAGAAAATCTTTAATATACCCTGCCATTTCGGTTGGTGATTGATCATATTCACCAAACTGGTTCGGCAAACCTGCATTGGGATAAGCGATAACCGGAAATGGTGCCTTCGCTGACAATTCTTCAATATAAGGCCTGAGTTCTTCTGCGCCCAATGAACAATTGATTCCAACAGCAAAGAGATCGAAATGAATGATGGAAAACAGAAATGCTTCGAGTGTCTGACCGGAAAGGGTACGTCCGCTGTTGTCGGAAATAGTGACACTGGCAATGACAGGAATCCGTGATGCAGGATCGGGGAAATTGGAGCCGGCTCTTTCTGCAATTTCGTCAAAAACGGCGATCAGGGCGGCCTTGGCGTTCAGGGTGTCAAAAATGGTTTCAACCATCAGTATGTCGGCACCACCATCCAGGAGACCCCTGGCCTGTTCGCGGTATGCATGATAAAGATTGTCAAAACTTACCGCCCGAAATGCGGGGTTTTGAACATCAGGCGACATTGAAGCTGTCTTGCTTGTGGGGCCAATTGATCCTGCAACCCAGCGTGGCTTGTCAGAAGCTAACCGGGTAAATTTAGCAGTTGCTTCCTTTGCCAGAATGGCGGCAGCAAGGTTTAGCTCATATGCCAGATCCTCAAGATGATAATCGGAAAGAGAAATCCGGTTTGCATTGAACGTGTCCGTTTCGATGATGTCGGCCCCCGCTTCAAGGTATGCTTCGTGGATCTCGCGGATAACTTCCGGTTTTGTCAGAACCAGAAGGTCATTGTTCCCCTTCAGGTTATAAGGGAATGCTTTGAACCGTTCACCCCGAAAATCCGACTCATCCAGCTTGTAACGTTGAACCATGGTTCCCATCGCACCGTCAAGTACAAGAACCCTTGATTTAATCGTTTGATAAATATCATTCGTCATTATATTTCATTTAATATGCTATAACCAGCATGTATTCGCCGATTTTCTGATAAAACAGTTCGTAATCTTTTGAGTGACTGCCAACTGTTAACGTCGCCCTGCCATGCTTATTGGTAATGCAAAGGTAATCAAATGGATGAATATAGATGTCATTTCTGAAATCAACATCCGGTTTGCCATGTAGTTTGTAGAGAGCTTCCTTTCCGCCCCAGTATACATACAATTGTTCAAGATGGTTCTCTGCCGGGAGAACCTTTAACTCTTTTTCCTGGAGAAACCGCTCTTTTACACGTATGACCCGATCTTTTATTTTTTCAATATCGATACCCGCAGGATGCAGCGGGCTGCAAACCACGGCAGCCAGTTCGCCGGCATGGGATACCGAAATGCAGTGACTCCCTGACCTGAGAAATGGTTTGCCATGTAAATCATATATGATATCAGATGATTGGGGTGTCAGCAAATGTTTAAGTAAAATGCGATAAGCCAGCCATTGCCTTTTCCGTAATTCATTGCCAAAAGAGGCGTAAGTTGCTGTTTCTGATGAGCTTAAGTTTACCATGCCCAGCAGGGTCTCTTCGGACTCTGTGATTTGCCAGATTCCAGCGCGGATTCCGATACCAGGCGTGATTTCCCGTAAAAAGGGCATAGATGCTGATTGTTTTTTATTCGGGACAAAAATACGACAATAACACATCCTGATATTGATATTTTTCGTACTTTTGCCGCCCAATTAAGTGGAATGACTATTACGCATCATAACTAACATCCGGAAACATGGAAAACATTGCAATGACGGCCAGTATGAAATATAAAGTTGCCGATATGTCCCTTGCAGAATGGGGCAGAAAAGAGATTGAAATTGCCGAAAAGGAGATGCCTGGACTCATGGCAATCCGTAAAAAATATTCGGCTGAAAAGCCTTTGAAAGGAGCGCGTATCAGTGGCTCGCTGCATATGACAATCCAAACTGCAGTGCTTATTGAGACTTTAATTGAACTTGGTGCCGATGTTCGCTGGGCCAGCTGCAATATTTTCTCTACACAGGATCATGCTGCTGCTGCCATTGCTGCAAAAGGAATCCCGGTTTTTGCATGGAAAGGGGAGACCCTTGATGAATATTGGTGGTGTACCAATATGGCGCTTTGTTTTCCTGAAGGTAAAGGACCGAACCTGATTGTTGATGATGGTGGTGATGCTACCATGATGATCCACAAAGGATTTGAGATTGAAAAGAACCCTGAATTGCTGAAAATTCCTGCTGAAAATGCCGATGAAAAGGCTTTTATGAAACAACTGCAGGAGATTTATGTCGAAGATAAAACAAGGTGGAGCAGAACAGTTGCAGAATGGAAAGGGGTTTCTGAAGAAACAACCACCGGTGTGCATCGTTTGTACCAGATGAAAGAAAAGGGAGCCTTGCTTGTACCCGCCATCAATGTGAATGATTCTGTAACTAAATCGAAATTCGACAACTTGTATGGTTGCCGCGAATCACTTGCTGATGGAATCAAACGCGCAACCGATGTGATGATTGCCGGAAAAGTCGTGGTGGTACTGGGCTACGGTGATGTTGGCAAAGGATGTGCCCATTCAATGCGTTCCTACGGAGCACGCGTGATCGTTACCGAAATTGATCCCATTTGCGCCCTTCAGGCTGCGATGGAAGGATTTGAGGTCAGCACGATCGAAGATGCGCTTGCCGAAGGCAACATTTATGTTACAACCACCGGCAATAAAGATGTCATCACAGCGAAACATCTTTCGCAGATGAAAGACCAGGCTATTGTTTGCAATATCGGACATTTCGACAATGAAATCCAGGTGGAACAACTTACCAACTGGCCTGGTATCAAAATGATCAATATCAAGCCACAGGTTGATAAGTATGTTTACCCTGACGGCAGGTGTATCTACCTGCTCGCCGAAGGACGCCTGGTCAACCTCGGATGTGCAACCGGACACCCGTCGTTCGTCATGTCGAACTCGTTCACCAATCAAACACTGGCACAGCTGGATTTATGGCAGCACAATTATGAAGTGGCTGTTTATCGCCTGCCAAAGAGACTGGATGAGGAGGTTGCCCGCCTGCACCTGGAGCAAATCGGCGTGAAATTGACGAAACTCACAAAAGAACAGGCAGATTATCTTAATGTTAACCCCGACGGTCCATACAAGCCGGAACATTATCGATATTAAAATTGAGTAAACCTTTAAAGGGGTAAACGGGAGCACACAGAGTCCTGTTTACCCGTTTACTTTTTTACCGGCACACGCCTCAGTTTGAAATATAGAGCATTGCCCCGTCATAATAGGTGGTATACGGCTTGAGCGGGTAGTGTGAGGGGCCTTCATAAGGAGTACCATCCACCATGATATACTTTGAACCGCACACCGGACATGTACAGGTAATTCCCGACAGGTCAACCCTGACCTGTGCACCTGCTGTTGTCGGATCATAAGGACACGCTCTTTCAAATGCAGCAAACTCACTGATGGCTTTGCGGAAGATGAGGATGCCGTTATATCCCCCGGTAACGGTTTCCCAGCCATTCACAACATTGAGGTTGATGTATTGTGTTCCGTTTGGGTTGAGTGTGAAATTCACATATACGTAAGGAATCTCAGGAGCCTGTTCCTCCTTCTTACAGGAAAAGGTGCCCATGAGGAACAGGGTCAGCAGCAGTAAGAATCTCATTTTTTTTATTCTTATTTGATCTTCCATCATGCAAAATTCGTAATTTTAACGTTTGATTTGCATTATATATTATAAAAGCATTGATTTTATATGATGTCAGGAAAAAAGATTTTGTGGATCTCCTTTATTATTGCATTGATGCCTGTTTTGCTTTCTCTTAAACCCCAGGAGGCAAAGGTAAATCAGAAGAAGATTGAAAAGGACCGGGAGAAAAAACAGAAACAGTCTGAGAGGGATTACGACCAGGCTGTTAAACGGCATAACAAAATGCAGTCTAAGTCCACCAGGGCAAGTATGAAAAAAACAAAAAAAGCAGCCAAAAAGGCAACACCGCTTAAATATTAAATATTCTGTTTCAACCCCTCCCAAACAGGGTTGACAGATCGTTTGAAACTGTTTACATATTTGGCTTCAGACTAATTTAGAATGGTTATATATTTGAATCACGAATTAAAAAATTTCAGTTTGATTTTAAATAATTATTACATTTACGCCCTTTTAAAGCGCAATTATAATCTAACATAAAATTGTATGGTATGTTAAGAAATTTACTGTTTACTATTGGTTTTGTACTGGCAACAAGCATGTTGGTATTCGCACAAACCGGGTCGGGTACGCTCAAGGGTAAGATCATTGATAAGGCTACCAAAGAACCGATCTCATTTGCCAACGTTGTTATTGAGGTTGGAGGTGTTCAGGTAGGGGGGTCAACCTCCGATTTCGATGGAAACTTCACAATAAAGCCAATTCCTCCCGGAAAAGTTGATCTGAAGGCCAGCTTTGTAGGATATAAACCCTTTATGTACCGGGGCATTTATGTTTCACCGGATAAAATTACCTTCCAGAATCTTGAACTGGAGGCCTCCACAACCACCCTCAATGAAATTGAAGTTGTGGATTATAAGGTTCCGCTGATTTCAAAGGACCAGACCACATCCGGTGGTACGGTCACATCAGAAGAAATTTCAAAAATGGCCAATAAATCGGCTTCTGCAGTTGCTACCACAGTGGGTGGTGTATCAACAGATGCCAATGGCAATATTACCAGTATGCGTGGACAACGCTCTTCCGGTACTGTTTATTTTATTGACGGTATGCGTGTTACAGGAGGTAACGCCCTGCCTCAGAGCGCTATTGAGCAGGTTGAAGTTATCCTGGGAGGAACCCCTGCTGCTTACGGGGATGCAACCGGTGGTATCATCAATGTTACTACAAAAGGCCCTTCCAAGGATTTCTCCGGAGGAGTTGACCTCCAAACTTCGCAATATCTTGACGCGTTTGGCTACAACCGTTTGGGATTGAACTTTACCGGGCCTCTGGTGTCCAAAAAAGATACTGTCCGTGGGTATAAAACCCCGATCATGGGCTTTTTTGTTGCAGGTGACCTTATCTATCAAAAAGACGGAGCTCCTGCTGCCTTCCCTAACTACCGGGTAACTGATGATGTTAAAAACAGGCTGTCAACCAGCCCGTTGCGTCTGTATGGTGAAAATAATACCGTGTTTTACAGTTCAGAGTTTCTGACTTATAATGACATGCAAAAGACTAAAACTACCCTGAATTCTGCCGGAACAAACATCAATATTTCCGGAAAGCTTGATTTCAGGGTTGCACCAACTATCAACCTCTCCTTTGGCGGAACCTTTCAATGGTTTGACAGCCGTAATTTCAGCCTGGCAAATTCCCTGATGAACTGGCAAAACAATTCTCACTCAAATGGCTACACATGGCGTGTAAACGGGAGGTTTACCCAGCGTTTCCCGACAGGACCCGATAGCAAGAGCTTTGTTAAAAATGTTTATTATTCCATTGGTGCCGACTTTACAAGAAGCTTTGCCAAAACTGAAGATGCAGACCACAAAGACAACTTTTTTGAATATGGATATGTAGGCAGTTTTTCTACTCAGTCCATTCGTGCATATACACCGAACCTTGCTTATGACTCTGTGCTGAAACTTTGGGGCCATTTACAGAATGGGACAAGGGACACCATCGTAATATATAAAGGTTCAGATCTAAATCCTGAATCATCTAACTGGACCCAGCAGTATTATGGATTCTATGATGATCCGACCGGACATTATGAGAATGTAAACCAGATCATCTCCGGTAAAGGTTTGATTAATGGAATGGAACCAATTGGTCCTTACAATATGTTTGCAGGTGTTGGCAACAGGCCAAATACCTACAACGAATCCCAAAGTGATCAGATTGCTGTTAATGCTTCCTTTGCCGCCGACTTTGGCAATCATGAGATCCAGCTGGGTTTGCAGTACCAGCAGCGGAAAAGTTCAGGCTATGCCAACAGCGGTTCGCTGCTTTGGGATGCCATGAAGGGATTGACAAATGCCCAGTTACAGGATTTGAACCTGGATAACCCGCAGCCCGTTTATCGCAACGGGGTTTTTATGGATACGATTAATTACTTCCGTAATTATGTTCCTACACTTCAACGTAATTTTGACGTTAACCTTCGCAAGAAACTTGGACTTCCCATTGATGGCAGTGACTGGATTGATATGTATTCATATGATTTTGCAAACAATTCAATCAACTATTATGATAATAACATGCAACTGCATACCGTATCTGCAGGTGGTCAATTGTTAACCATGGATATGTTCAGTGCAGAGGAAGTTTTAAATAATGGTTCCCCCATAGTTGGATATTATGGATATGACTATACCGGTAAAAAAATGTCCGGCAGCGTAAGTTTTGATGATTTCTTCTCACAACAGGATGCCAGCGGTAATTATACCAGGGCCATCGGACCCTATCAGCCAATTTATATTGCAGGTTATATTCAGGACAAATTTGCATTTAAAGATTTGATTTTTAACATCGGTGTTCGTGTTGACCGTTTTGATGCAAATCAGCCGGTACTGAAAGATCCTTACTTATTTTATCCTGCGAAAACTGTTGGTGAAGTGTCAGAAATCAATGGCGTTGCTGTTGATCATCCCAGCACAGTGGGCAGTGACTATGTGGTTTATGTTGATGATTCAAGGGATCCGACAAAAATTACCGGTTATCGTTCCGAAAACAATTGGTTTAATAAGGACGGCACACCGATCACTGATCCGGTACGTTTACTTGCGTCAGGAAGCGGAATCCAGCCATACCTCCTTTATCCGGCTGTTGACACGATTGGTGCTGCCCCGAGGTCCATTGCCTTCAAAGACTATGACCCACAGACCAACTGGATGCCTCGTATCTCTTTCTCTTTCCCTATTAGTGATGATGCGCTGTTCTATGCCCATTATGATATTTTAACTCAGCGTCCGTCATCTGCAGAAGTCCAGATTCAACCAATCAGTTATTATTATATCGGCGTAACCGGTTCATCAGGTACAATTAACAATCCGAATCTGAAACCAGAGAAGACCATTGACTATGAGCTGGGATTCCAGCAGAAGATCAACAATTCATCCTCACTTAAATTAGCGGTGTTCTATCGGGAAATGCGCGACCAGATCCAGCAGTACCGTTTAACCGGTGCCTATCCTAAAACATATTATTCTTATACAAATATTGACTTTGGAACTGTCAAAGGATTGACCCTCACCTATGACCTCCGTCGCTCGGGTAATGCAAGACTGCGTTTTAACTATACTTTGCAATTTGCTGACGGAACTGGTTCTGATCCTGATGCTGCAAGTTCCATTATTCGTTCTGATCAGCCAAACCTTCGTACCCTGAACCCACTGAATTTTGACCGTCGTCACCAGTTCAACATCAGCTTTGACTATCGTTGGGGCAGTGGAAAAGATTATAACGGTCCGGTAATCAACCGTACGAAAAGCGGTAAAGCTCCCGTGCAGTTTCTGTCGAACCTTGGCGCGAACCTTACCCTCACCGGTGGTTCCGGAACCCCTTATACCCAGACAAGTAAAATTCTTCCTTACGGAGCCATGGGGCCAATCAAGGGGAGCATCAACGGAGCTCGTCTGCCCTGGCAATTTCTCATCAGCGCCCGGTTTGACAAAGATTTTAATTTTGCGCTCAACAAAAAGAAAGATGGTACCATCAATGTTTATATTGAATTCGCCAATTTGTTAAATACGCAGAATGTTACCGCTGTTTACCCGGGTACCGGAAGTGCATCTGACGACGGTTTTCTTACTGCGCCGGAATGGCAAAATGCGATAAATCAACAGGTTGATCCACAGTCGTATCGCGATTTGTACGCAATCCAGATGAATAACCCGTATCGCTATAGTTCGCCCAGGACCATCAGATTAGGTCTGATGTTCAATTTCTAAGATGTTTGACAATATTTATTAGTAGAAGTTCCGATATGTTTATAAATAATGCAACTATGAAAAATATCTTTCGCTTTTTGCTGATTGCACTCTGTTTGATGGTGTTCTCAAATGTGACTCTTGCAGAAGAGCTCCACATGGTGGGTGGCACAAAAAGCACCAACAACCTGAAGGAAACAGCTGCCGGATGTGCTTCCGGATCAAGCTATAAATATCTTGATATCAATAATGTCAGAACCCTTTGCTATTCTTATGGTAATGGCTGGTTTCTTGAAAATGCCGAGTATGAGATTCCCAAAGGATCCAAGAAGACCTCCATGTTCTCCTTCTCCCTTTGGATCGGGGGTATTGATGTCAACAACAATTTGAAACTGGCTGCATATCGCTATGGCCAGGGAACAAGTGGAACTGCCCACACAAAAAATGATTTCTGGCCCGGGCCTCTGACTATCGACGGAACCGCAGCTGTCAGCTCTGAAACTTGTGCCGAATATGACAAATTGTTCCCCATTACCCGTGCTGAAGTTCAGGAATTTCTGGCATGGTGGGAAAATCAGGCAGAATACCCGAATTATTCTATTCCTAAATCAATCATGGAGTGGCCTGCACATGGAAACAAATCAAAAGGTCAGGCATATTACCTGGCACCCTTCTTTGATGCAGACGGAGATGGAAACTATGATCCCAAATCAGGGGACTATCCATACTATGATTTATCCAACAGGCTTTGTCCGTCTATGATGAAACCAGGTGAACGCCTCGCTCGTGCAAAAATTAAAAATGGCGGGCAAATCAACGGCATTGAAACTGATACCATGGGAATTCTGGTAGACCAGGTTTTAAAAGGAGACCAGACGCTGTGGAGTGTTTATAACGATAAAGGCAGTTACCATTCTGAAACTACCGGTGAACCGCTGGGAATGGAAATTCGTGCCCAGTATTTTGCCTTTGCCACCAACGACGACATCAACAATATGACTTTTTATTCTTATGAGCTGATCAATCGTTCAACCTATACATTAACCCAGACCTATTTCAGCCAGTGGGTTGACCCGGATCTGGGTGCCTCTGATGACGATTACGTCGGTTGTGATGTTAACAGGGGACTAGGTTACTGCTACAATGGAAAGGCAATTGACGGAACCGGAAAGATATTTAATTACGGAGCACATCCACCAGCGATTGGTGTTGACTTTTTTCAGGGTCCTTATATGGATCCGGACAATTATGATAACCCTTCCTTTAAGGGAAATTCTTTAAAGGGTCCCTCTTTTGCTTCCTATCCCAGACCATGTGATATTGTGGATGAAGACGGGCAGATAAAAAAGAACATGAAATATGGCATTGGTGGAAAAGATTCAGCCGATTTTCTGGTCCGAGCTGAAGCCATCAACGGAGTGAATTTTGGAGATGGTGTGGTGGACAATGAACGATTTGGAATGCGCCGTTTTGTCTATCATGACAACACAGGTGGTACAAGTGGAGATTATATGACCGACCCTGGTAAGGCACCGGAATATTATCTTTTCCTGAAAGGTATCTGGAAAGACAATCAACCGATGATCTATGGGGGAAATGCGCATGTGAACCCCGGGGGAGGATATGGGCCTGAGTGTGATTTTATGTTTCCTGACGAATCTGATGAATGTAATTGGGGAACTGGTGGCCAACCACCCAACGGTCCAAAGAAGTGGACAGAAGTTACTGCAGGTAACAATCCTTATGACCGTCGTTTTATGCAGTCGGCCGGACCTTTTACTTTGTTGCCGGGTGCATGTAACTATATTACGGTTGGTATCCCCTGGGCACGCACTGTTTCCGGAACACCGGAGGAGTCAGTCATTTTATTGAAACAGGCTGATGATAAAGCACAAAGTTTATTCGACAACTGTTTTGCCGTATTAAACGGACCGAATGCACCTGATCTGACGATCGAGGAGTTGCCGAATTCACTGATTTTGTACCTGTCGAACCGCAAGATTAACGATTTGGGAAATAATTTTAATGAAAAATACAAGGAAGTTGATCCAACCATAAAGAATAAGGACTCATTATATGTTTTTGAAGGTTATCAGATATACCAGCTGAAAGATGCCAGTGTATCCGCTGCAGACCTTGATGACCTGAGTAAAGCTCGTCTGGTTGCTGAATGTGATGTACAAAACAGTGTTTCCAAATTAGTTAACTGGACCTTTGATCAGACCCTTGGAGGGAATGTTGGACAGGTTATGACTACTGGCGAGAATAAAGGGATTAATCATTCCTTTGTGTTCACCAAAGATTTGTTTGCAACTGGTGACGACCGGCTTATCAATCACAAACAATACTACTACACGGTTGTGGCCTACGGATTTAATCAGTATAAAAAGTATATTCAGGATGACCCTACTTACCGGGATGGTCAGAAAAAACCTTACCTGCGTGGACGTAACAATATCCGGGCATATACTGCAATACCTCATATCCCGCTTGGAGTTGTGACAAATTCAACTTATGGTCAGGGTCCTGTAATAACAAGAATCCAGGGTCAGGGGAACGGAGGAATGATCCTTGATTTTTCTGAAGAAACGATCAGCGAAATTATGTTAAAACCACTGTTAGACAGTTCTGTTACCAAATTTGGAGACTCAGATTATCCAATCGCCTATAAACCTACTTATCAGATTGGCAAAGGACCACTACAGGTTAAGGTTATCGATCCTTTGAATGTGGTAAAAGGGGATTATACTGTGAGATTTGATTCCATGTATACTGTATTAACAAACAATCCTTTTACGGTTAAAGATCGTATCCAGTTTGGAAAATGGACATTGACAAATAATACGACCGGCAAATCTTACAGATCTGATACAACAACCATTTATCAGTATGAACAGTGTTTCCTGGATCTAGGTATTGCATTGACCATTTATCAGGTGCCAAATCCCGGCGACTCCATTCTCAGTAACCTGACACCGACCAATGGTTTGTTATATGCGTCTCCTCCGATTTTCGCCGATAGTACAAAAAGGTGGCTTACCGGCGTTCAGGACAGTGACCTTCCGGATTCCCCCGAAAACTGGATACGATCAGGAACTTATAAGGGTTCTGAAGCTGCATATTATGACTGGGATTTATCTGTGAATAAACCGGTTGACCCTAATAAGAATTTCCAGAAAATTCAAACTGGTGTATGGGCCCCCTATATTTTGTCTGCTACCCGTGCATTTATTGATGATAAAATCAGCATCATCCCGACTGCCGGTCAAACTACCGTTGGCCCTGCATTTTCAAAGAAATCAAAAGACAACACAAAGCTGTATAATATTTCCAGCGTAGATATCGTCATTACCCCTGATAAGAAGTTATGGACAAGATGTCCTGTTCTTGAAATGGGCATAGATTATAAACTTGCACAAGGCGGAGCACGTTTATATGAGCCCCGTTTAGCAGCTTCTGTCAATGTTGACGGCGACAGCGCGGTCTCCTCTCCTGATCCTATGTACAACTCGAATTATATCAGTGCCACGGGGATGGGTTGGTTTCCCGGTTATGCAATTAATATTGAAACAGGCGAAAGGCTGAACATCATGTTTGGAGAGAATTCATGGCTCGTGGAGGACAATGGTCGGGATATGTTGTGGAACCCTTCCAGCCGTACTTACAATGAAGCCGGGACCCCTGTGTTCGGAGGGCAACATTATGTATACGTCTTTGGTCACTCTTATGTTAAAGATATTAAAGTAGAGTTTCCTGCCTATGACGGCGGTTATGTTCTCATGACCCAAATGAAGAAAAGTGCAACATATAAACATCTGGCATTTTCAACTGCCATGTATGTGAACGTTCCACTTGCGGTACAGGGTCAGCCTTGGTTAAGTAATGCTGTAACAACAAAGATCCGGGTTTCCAAACCATATCAACGGTACTATTCTTATGGATCTCCAGGTGCCAAGGATACTGTCAACAACAATTATCCTATGTACACTTTCAATACAAATTCAATAACAACCGCACAGAATAATCAGGAAAAGTCAGTTTCTGATCTTGATAAAATCAATGTGGTACCAAATCCATATTTTGCCTACGATGACTATGAAAGGAATCAGCTTGATAACAGAGTTAAAATCGTTAACCTGCCTAATGCCTGTGTTGTTACCATATTTGACATGAGTGGCACGCTGATACGCCAGTTCAATCTTAATTTCTCCAAAGTCAAAGTTCCAAGGGAATCCTCAAATGCCGGATTGAATACTGATGCAAAGACTTCTGTGGATTGGGACCTCAAAAATTTTGCCGGGATTCCGATTGCGGGAGGGGTCTATCTGATTCATGTTAAAGCCGATGGACTCGGAGAACGTACGATCAAATGGTTCGGGATATTACGTCCTGTCGACTTGAACTCATTATAATGGCATTTGCGATTTTCAACATGATAACAAAACAAAATTCCAGGATTATGAAAAATATATATAGCTGCTTAGTTGCAATATTCCTGATGGGGATGGTGTTCTTACCCATGGATACGGTAACGGCCGGAAACAAAGACCGTTCTGGTCAGGCAGGTGCTGCAGAATTGTTGATCAACCCATGGGCAAGAAGTTCCGGGTGGGGAGGAGTAGGCACTTCGTGCACACATGGGCTCGAGGGCTTATTCACCAACATTGCCGGAACAGGTTTTACCAAAGGAACTGACATTATTTTTTCCTATACCAACTGGTTAAAGGGCTCTGATGTCAATTTGATGGCCTTCGGAATCAGTCAGAAACTAGGGCAAAACGGTGGTGTTCTCACTGCTGCCGTGATGTCTATGACTTTCGGGGAAATCCAGGTCACCACGGTGGCATTACCGGAAGGTGCAGGCGTTTTTAAGCCTAATTATATGAATATCAACCTTGGCTATGCCAAAGCCTTCTCTAATAGTATTTATGGAGGTATCGCCGTTAAACTGATTACGGAATCCATTTCTGATGCCAGTGCAACAGCGCTTGCCATTGATGCAGGGATCCAATACGTAACCGGGGAAAAGGAACAGATCAAATTCGGCATTGCGCTTAAAAATGTTGGAGCACCAATGCATTTCAGCGGAGATGGATTATCTTTCCGTGGAATTATTCCAACCCATGGTGACAACAATGACCAGTTTACGGTAGAACAAAGGTCAGCTACTTATGAATTGCCAGCAACGTTACGCATTGGTGCTTCGTATGATTTTTATATCGCCGACATGCACAGGATTACGGTTGCCGGAAATTTTAATTCAAATTCGTTTTCAAAAGACCAGTTTATTTTAGGAGTTGAATATGCATTAAAATATTATTTGCAGTTAAGAGCTGGTTATACCTATCAGAGTGGTATGTTTAACAGCAATGTTGCCGACAGGGGTACCGTTTTCACAGGTCCCAGTGCTGGTTTTACTGTTTCCGTGCCATTTAACAAAGAAAAGGAGACCGGATTGGCGATAGATTACTCCTATAGGGCAACGAATCCGTTCTCAGGAACACATAGTGTTGGGATTAAATTTAACTTTTAACACTTCGGTACAACTTTTATAATTAACTTCGTTTTCTTTAAGCAAAAGGACCCTGACATAGGGTCTTTTGGCTTATTATAACATGAAATACAATCATTAAAATGTCAGATATCAAATATTATACCCCTGAAGGTTTAG
Organism: uncultured Bacteroidales bacterium; assembly: GCA_903926565.1. Lineage (GTDB taxonomy): Bacteria > Bacteroidota > Bacteroidia > Bacteroidales > FEN-979 > CAIVAT01. The sequence continues at coordinate 47,944 of CAIYJU010000011.1, read as the reverse complement.
AAAAACTGAGAGAGGATTTACACCACTTGACAACTGTTGAGCGGCCATCAATTTCACGGCAGATTGCTGAGGCAAGAGATAAGGGTGATTTGTCGGAAAATGCCGAATATGCTGCAGCGAAGGAAGCTCAATCCATGCTTGAATTAAAGATTTCAAAGCTTCAGGAAGTTCTTAACAATGCCAGGCTCATAGATGAACGAAAGCTGGATAATACAAAAGTTCTTATATTTTCCACTGTTACATTGCGTAATTCACAGAATAATGCCAATGTCATTTATACACTGGTACCGGAAAATGAGGCTAATATAAAAATTGGGAAGTTATCTGTCAGTTCACCAATTGCCAAAGGTTTGCTCGGCAAAAGTATCGGACAAACTGTGGAAATTACCGTGCCTGCCGGGAAAATCACCTTTGAGATTATTGAGATAATAAGACAAAACAGTTAATTATGTCAACAATATTCACCCGCATTGTAAATGGTGAAATTCCTTGTTACAAGGTTGCTGAGAATGCAGATTATCTTGCTTTTTTGGATATTAACCCGTTGAAGGAAGGTCATACCCTGGTGATTCCTAAAACGGAGGTGAATTACATTTTTGATGTAGAGGATGAACTTCATGCCGGATTATGGAATTTTGCAAAGAAAATCGGCAAGGCAATTGAAAAGGTTGTTCCCTGCAAACGCATTGGCATCACTGTGATCGGATTGGAAGTCCCTCACGCACATATTCATCTGATCCCTTTGAATTCCATGCACGACATGGACTTCAGAAACCCCAAACTTTCCTTTACCCCGGAAGAGTTCACCCGGATTGCTGAAAAGATCTCTGCAGCAATTTAATATGCCCTGACATTTTTTCCCTCTATATAGTTGATAAAAGCACGGTTAACGACCTTGTTCCCACCGGGAGTTGGATAATTTCCGGTAAAATACCAGTCACCGGTATGGTTTGGAATGGCTTCATGCAAATCGTCAATTGTTTGATAAACGACCTGAACGCTGGCTTTGCAGGAAGGAGGTGTTAAGAGTTCGGAAATTTTCTGAGAAATTTGTTCAGCAGTAAAAGGTTTGTATATCTCTGTTACATAGTTGATGATTTTCTCCTTTGGGAGTTTTTCCTGTGCTTTTGACTTGATATAAACTTCGTTGATTATGTGCTCCTGGTGTGTCTCTTTAAGCAATTCGATGGCTGCCTTAAATGCAATAAAATCGGTAATCTTGGCCATGTCGATACCGTAGCAGTCGGGATAGCGGATTTGAGGAGCAGAGGAGGCAATCACAATTTTCCTGGGCCCAAGCCGGTCAAGGATCCGCAGTATGCTTTGTTTTAATGTCGTTCCTCTTACAATGGAATCATCCAGTACAACAAGATTGTCAACCCCGGGTTTGATGCTGCCGTAAGTGATATCATAAACATGGGCAGCTAGGTCGTCCCGCTGGGAATCACGGGTAATGAAGGTGCGCAATTTAACATCCTTCACTGCAACTTTTTCAGCGCGGGGTTTCAATTGAAAGATGGCTTTCAGCTTCTCTTCATTAAGTGTTTTACCGGCACCCAGAATCCGGTCAATTTTGATCCTGTCACAAAAAGCATCCATCTCTTCAATCAATCCGTAATAGGCATCGATGGCGGTATTTGGAATATACGAAAATACGGAATGTTCCACATCATGGTCGATGGCCTTCAGGATAGCCGGAGCGAGCAGCCTCCCAAGATTTTTGCGTTCGCGGTAGATCTCTTTATCTGTGCCTCGTGAGAAGTAAATCCGCTCGAACGAGCATGGCTTCCTTTCCAGGGGCCTGGAGAACTCTTTTTCAGTTACCTTGCCATCTTTCTTGATAATCAGCGCATGCCCTGGTGACAATTCGTGAACAGTCTCGAACGACACATTCAAGGCAGTCTGAATGACTGGCCGCTCTGAGGCAACGACCACAATTTCTTCATCCTGGTAATAATAAGCCGGCCGGATACCAGATGGGTCACGCATCACAAAGGCATCTCCATGCCCGAACATACCGGCAATGACATATCCTCCGTCCCATGTTTTTGCTGCTCCGCGAAGGATTTTCTGAATGTTTAGGTGCCTGGCAATTTGAAATGTGATATCCCTTTTTGGAAAGCCTTTCTTTTTGAATTTCTGGTATAAGTCTTCATTTTCCTCGTCAAGGAAATGACCCATTTTTTCAAGGATTGTTATCGTGTCGCTGGTTTCAACAGGATATTGCCCCAGGTCGATCAGTTTTTCGAAAAGCTCATCAACGTTGGTGAGATTGAAATTACCTGCAACCACAAGGTTTTTGGTCATCCAGTTGTTTTCCCTGATAAATGGATGGATGCTGAGAATTCCGTTTTTTCCATATGTCCCATAGCGCAAATGGCCCAGGTACAGTTCGCCAAGCATGTCTACCTTACGTTTCAACCATTCTACATCATTCAGCCGCTGTGGGTGCCTTTCCTCAATGTCTTTAATGCCCAGGCTCACTTTGTTGAAAATGTCCTGGATCGGGGCGTTGTCAACCGATCTGATACGGTTGATGAACCTGGTCCCGGGTTCCAGGTCAAATTTGATACTTGCTATTCCTGCCCCGTCCTGTCCGCGGTTATGCTGTTTTTGCATCAGGAGATGCAGTTTATGTAAACCATAGAATGCAGTTCCGTACTTGGCCAGGTAGAATTCAAGTGGCTTAAGCAGGCGGACCATTGCTATACCGCATTCATGATGGATGGAATCGCTCATTGGAATGAGTTTTATTTGGACTGCAAAGGTATAAATTATTAATGATCCCTTGTTTAGATGAGAAAACCACTCTAAATTTGACGCATACTCCATGCCGTACGATGATCCGACCCATTGACCCACCGCAGTTTCTGAATAAGGTGAAACAATTTCCTGTTATTGATGTCCGGTCGCCGGGAGAATTTGCCCAGGGTCACATCCCCGGGGCATGTAATATCCCGCTTTTCACCGATGCCGAGCGGGCTGTGGTCGGAACTTTATATGTTCAGTCCGGAAGAGAAGATGCCATACAGAAAGGATTGGATTTCGGATTGTCTAAAACCGGTTGGTATCTCAAAACTCTGCGAAAGATAGCTGTGCCGGGAAATATTTTGCTTCATTGCTGGAGGGGTGGTTTGCGCAGTGCAATGATGGCTGAAGTTTTCAATAAAGCAGGTTATGATGTAGAATTGTTAAATGGTGGTTATAAGGCATACAGGAGATTTATCCGCGAGAGCCTTTCTGCGAAGGCAAATATTGTCGTTTTAGGCGGATTTACCGGGAGCGGGAAAACAGACCTGCTCCATGCAATTAAAGAAAAGGGAGAACAGGTAATTGACCTTGAAGGGCTGGCCAGCCATAAAGGCTCTGTTTTCGGTGCATTGGGACAACCGCCTCAACCGTCCAACGAACAATTTGAAAATAGTCTGTACTCAAGGTGGTCGGAACTTGACCTCTCCGGATTGGTATGGGTGGAAGACGAAAGCAGGATGATTGGCCGGGTTACGCTGCCTGATCCGACAGTTGAGCACATCAGCAATGGTATGCTGATAAAAATTGAAATGGATATCACGGTTCGTATTAACCGCATGGTTCGTGAGTATGCCGGATTTGATCCTCAGTCGCTGGCTGATGCGATCACCAGGATAGGAGAACGGTTGGGTGGCAGCAGGACCAAAGAAGCGCTTTCGGCCCTGGAGAACAAACGATTTGCAGAGGTAGCCGCGATCGCACTCTCTTATTACGACAAGGCATACCTCTTTTCGATGGCCAGAAGAAAGAGTAAAAAAATACATGAGTTTCCCATTTTCGGGGAGAACCTGGTTGAAGAAGCCGGACGAATCATTGAATTTGCTTATAAATACTGCGAGTATGGAAACGATATACCTTGATTATAATGCCACAACACCGGTTGATCCACGTGTAGTTGAAGCTATTCGCCCGTTTCTTGAGCAGCATTACGGGAATCCGTCCAGCATTCACAGCTATGGAGTACAATCAAAAATTGCTGTTGAAAACGCCCGCAGGCAGGTTGCTTCCCTGCTGAATGCCAGGTCTGACGAAATCGTTTTTACGAGCGGGGGGACGGAATCAAATAATTTCGCTATCAAAGGGGTAGCGCTGGCCAACAAGTCAAAAGGAAACCATATCATTACCTCCTGCATTGAACACCCTGCCGTTGGAGAAGTTTGTACGTACCTGGAAAAAAACGGCTTTGAAATTACACTAATACCTGTAGATGAATCAGGAGTTGTTGATCCGGAAGATATCCGCTCTGCAATAACCCCGGGAACAATTTTGATCACGGTCATGCACGCAAACAATGAAACTGGTTCGGTTCAGCCTGTTGAGGCAATTGGCAAAATTGCCAGGGCCCATGGGATTCTTTTTCATTCGGATGCGGCACAGTCGGTTGGGAAAATCCCTGTTGATGTGGAGCAGCTTCATGTTGATCTGCTTTCTGTTGCCGGCCATAAATTGTATGCTCCGAAAGGAGTCGGTGCCCTATATATCCGAAGAGGAGTGAAACTGGAGAAGTTGATGCATGGCGCAGACCATGAATCAAACCTTCGCGCCGGAACTGAAAACGTCCTTGAAATCGTCGGATTGGGAAAAGCAGCAGAGGTGGCACAGCAACTGTTAAACGCAGCTTCTTTCAATGCCATGGGTGACCTGCGTGATCGGTTGCATGAAGGCATCCGCCTTGAGATACCTGAAGTTCGCCTGAATGGACACACCAGCCTGAGATTGCCAAATACCCTGAGCCTGGGATTTCCCGGAGTTGAAGCCTCCGCATTGCTGGATGAGATAAAAGGTGTGGCTGCATCTGCTGGCGCTGCATGTCATGCAGATCAGGCCGAACTGTCGGGTGTGCTTTCCGCGATGCATGTTCCCAGGGATTTTGCCATCGGAACCGTCCGTTTTTCAGTTGGAAGGATGACCACAACGGAGGAAATCGAACGTACAATACCCATTATTGTTGAAGCGTATCGGAGGCTGAAAGGGGGAATTCAAAATTCAGACAGCAGACAGCAAAATGCAAAATCGGATTTCCGCCTGACAGAATATACCCATGCCCTCGGATGTGCATGTAAGATCAGGCCCCAGCTGCTGGAAAAGATCTTAAAGGAGATTCCGGGCAAAAATAATCCTGCAATTCTTGTCGGCCATGAAACTGCAGATGATGCAGCAGTTTATATGATCGATGAGCATACCGCAATCGTTCAAACCGTGGATTTTATACCTCCCGTTGTGGATGATCCTTACATGTATGGAGCAATCTCAGCAGCAAATGCCTTAAGTGACGTATATGCCATGGGAGGGAAACCGCTTTTTGCGCTCAGCATTGTAGGCTTTCCCGACAGGAAATTACCCATCGAAGTGTTGCAGCAAATTCTGAAGGGGGCGAATGATAAAGTTGCAGAGGCGGGTATTCAGGTTATCGGGGGGCATAGTATTGAAGACAGTGAACCAAAATTCGGCCTGGTCGTGACAGGTGTGGTTCATCCGGGAAAAATTCTGAGGAATTCCACGGCCAAACCGGGCGATGTGCTGATCCTGACCAAACCTCTTGGCACCGGCATCATAACCACTGCCATCAAGCGGGGTCTGGCTGATTCTGTATCCATTGACCTGGTAATGCATGTAATGGCTGAGCTGAACAAGACAGCAGCAGAAATCATGGTTGAATTTTCAGTGAACGCATGTACCGATGTCACCGGGTTTGGATTGCTGGGGCATTTAAAGGAGATGGTTTGCGGGGCCGGGGTGCAGGCTGTTTTATTGTCGGATCAGATCCCTGTCTTTGACGCTGCCTGGGAGTATGCGGCGGCAGGGGCTATTCCCGGAGGGACCCGAAACAACCTGGAGTATGCCGGGAAATTTGTTAAATGGAGTGAAAACACGCCGGAGCTGTTGAAATTCATCCTTGCAGATGCCCAAACATCAGGTGGATTGCTTGTTTCAATGCCAGCGGAACAGGCATCGGAATTTGTAAACCGTCTTCATGATGCCGGCAATACGGTTGCAGCCATTATTGGCAGAATCGAAAATGGAGAACCACTCATTCTGATCTGATCGATTCAAGTACTTTCAGATCGAATATTTTGCCTATCGGATAGATTCCTTTTCGGTTGTCAAAATAGGGTGATTTGTTGTAAAACCAGTTAAGGATCAGTTGAGGGTTTTTTGCAAAAGCAGTATCCCCGGCTTTCTTCAACTCAAATTCCTGTTTTAATGCCGGATCCCGGGCCAGCATATCTCTGGCCATTGTCTCAATTACATAAGACTCTCCATACTCTTTCTGCTCAAAGGTGGCATCGAAGAATCCCCAATACACAAAAGATCCGTTGCCGTTTGGCTCCAAAATGTGAGGAATGATGCGCCCGGCCTGCTGCATTACTTCAACCACGACAGAGCCGGCAGAGTAGGAGCGGGTCTCTTCAATATCGTCGAATTCGATATTTGTCATTGGATGACGTCCTTCATAAGGATTCTGCTGCCATTTTGGATTTTTGAAACGGCAGGTTTTGACCTTTATTTTGGTGGTCCTGGGAAGTTCTGAAACCTTGATTCCATGTGTTTTTAATCGGTCAATCACGGTGGTCCACTCTGCCGGAATGATATAAGCGTAAGGCAGCTTAACAGACACAGACGGGTTGGCAGTGGAAAAATAGGGGATGTTCAGTGTTGCCGGAATTTTGCTGTACTGAAACCAGTCGCCTCCGCTCAGATCACTTTTGACATTATTGTATTCCACCCCGAGGAAGCTGACCATGGCACTGTCTTTCAAACTGGTTTCAAACCGGAGAGGGAAGGGAGTGTTTAAAAAGGAATCACTGCAGACAAACTGATCTGCTTTAAATATCAGTGAGTTCAGGTTTTTCGACTCGTTGCTAAGGATCTCAAGTGTGGCTAGCATGCATTCATACGTAGCATTTACCCGCAGAGGATATGGTTTGAGCATGTGTGTTTCGATCAGAAGACCCGGCCTGTTCCTGAGGGCGGTATAACCCTGGGAAAGCATGGGTGGCGCAACTTCCGTAATAAGACCGCTGCGCGGATCATGCCAGTTGCGGAATCCAACATAGGGGAATACCGGGTATCCGCCAGCATTCAGATGTGTCTCCAGTTGCTGAACAAAGGTGTTCTTTGTCCAGCCAGTCAAACCCGCATCCATGTCGCCATAAATTTCCATCAGATAAGTAAGGACGTACTGGTAATCTGCCCCGTCGGTGGTATGCGAATCTATAAAGAAACCGGGCATCCATTTGTCGAACATCCTTAACCAGGCCTGCATTTCAGGGGAGTCGGCCTTCAGGTAATCACGGTTGAGGTTGAGATTATTGGCAGTGGTTCGCCAACCCATCTCTTTTGGTCCATTCTGGTTGATGCGGTTGAACGGACCGAATCGTTCATGACCATCCGTGTTAAAAATAGGTATAAAGAGGATGGACACGTTTTTCAATATTTTGGAATTGATATTTTTAACAGCCAAATCCCTGAAAAGCATCAATCCGGCATCTTTTCCCTCGCACTCGCCGGCATGGATGCATGCCTGAATGAGTACAATTGTCCGGCCGGAAGCGTGAATAGCCTGCGGATTACTCAGGCCCTCCCTGTCAAGGATCAGCAAAGGAAGTTCCCTGCCCTGAGCACTTTTGCCAAAAGAGGTAAAGGTGATCATCTTTGATCCTGACGCAAGCTGATTGCAATAGTCAATTGTTTCCTGGTACCCTGGTGTTTCAATCTTCCCGGATTTTTCATAATAAGTTTGCCAATCTGTGGTTTGCGCCATTGCGAACTGGATGCACAGCATTGCAGGGATGAACATGTAAAATCTTTTCATAATAAAATTTGACTTAGCGGTCAAACATACATAAAAAATTGGTTCTTCAGGCTGTTCAGGGCTCATTATTGTCTATTTTTGTTTTACAATAATTTCCGGCATAATGAGAATAAAACTCCTCTGTATCCTGCTCCTGGTCATAATTTCATCAGGGCTGAATGCCCAGTACCCGAATATCCTCGTCACCGTTGACAATGAACCGAACGAGCCTTCTATTTGTATCAATCCAAAAGATCCAAACCAGATGGTTGCCGGGTCAAATACCGATAATTACCATTATTCTTCGAATGGAGGGTTAACCTGGAATTCAGGAGTGCTTACCTCCAGCTTTGGAGTTTGGGGAGACCCTGTCGTGATTGCCGATACCGCAGGTAATTTCTTGTTTTTTCATCTTTCTGTTCCGTCGTGGCCGCAATGGCTCGACAGGATTGTATGCCAAAAGTCGGTCGATGGAGGACAAACTTGGAATAATGGTTCTTTTATGGGGTTGAACGGAGCAAAAAACCAGGACAAGGAGTGGGCGGTTGTTGATCCCATTAACAACGCTATATACGCCTGCTGGACACAGTTTGATACATATAACAGTTCAGCTCCGCAAGACAGTTCTAATATCCTGTTCAGCAGTTCGCCGGATGGCGGGATGACCTGGAGCAATACCAAACGGATTAACCAAAGGGCAGGGGATTGTCTCGACATGGACAATACGGTTGAGGGGGCAGTTCCGGCTGTGGGACCAAACGGGGAGATCTATGTTTCCTGGGCGGGCCCGTTGGGACTGGTGTTCACAAAATCCACAGACGGAGGCAATTCCTGGCCCATGGACAATCTGACTATCACAGACATCCCCGGAGGCTGGGATTTCGGTGTTCCCGGAATTTACCGCGCCAATGGGCTGCCGGTTACCCTTTGTGATTTAAGCAATGGACCTCACCGCGGAACTATTTACATCAACTGGTCGGATCAGCGGAATGGAGAGAATGACACAGACATCTGGATGGTTAAATCAACTGATGGAGGCTCGACATGGTCTTCTCCGAAGAGGGTCAATGACGACCCTGCCGGACATCAGCAGTTTTTCACATGGATGACCATTGATCAGAAAACAGGGTACATATACGCTGTTTTTTATGACAGGCGTAATTACCAGGATAATCTTACTGATGTTTACATGGCTGTTTCGAAAGATGGCGGGGAAAATTTCATCAACTTTAAAGTAAGTGAAACTCCATTCAATCCCAATTCCGGGGTGTTTTTTGGCGACTACACAAACATTGCCGCATACAACAACGTTGTCCGCCCGATTTGGACCCGTCTGGATAATGCTGCACTGAGTGTAATGACGGCACTGGTAGACAGCATTTTCACCGGAATCAGCCCGGAGAAGGAACAGTTAGTGCCATTCTCCCTGGAACAGAACTATCCGAACCCGGCAAGCGGCATCACCTGTTTTTCATTCAAACTTCCTGCTCCCGCATATATCAGCCTGCAGGTGTATGATATTTACGGACATGAAGTGGCAACCATTGTTAAAGATGTTTTGATGTCATTTGGAAAGCATATTGAAGAGTTCAATCCGCGTGAATATGGACTTTCTCCCGGGGTTTACTATTTTTCGCTTACCAGCAATGAGGTCGCGCTGAAGCGGAAGATGGTCGTTAACTGATCAGGATATCCAGAAACTTTTTACCTCTGTTTTGTTTCTTGTTTTCGGAATATTCCTACCTTTGTCTCCCCGGCAAAAATTTCTCATGAATGGTGGGGATGATGGCAGGAAATGATTAATTAAGAAGAGCAAATGGATAAAGCATTGGTTGACATTCTGGAAAGAGTCAGAGAACTCTTTTATAAATATGGTGTCAGAAGTGTTTCTGTTGATGATATCTGCAGGGATCTCGGAATGTCGAAAAAGCGGCTTTATCAGCACATTGTCAGCAAAACTGAATTGGTTTCAAAGTTGCTGGAACTCGAGCGCCAGAATTTTGAAATCATTTTTGATCATCATAATTTTGAAGGTGTCAATGCCATAGATATCCTGCTTATTGTAAGCCGTGACCTTGGTGATCGGTTTCGTGATGTAAGTCCGTCGATGACTTTTGATTTGAAAAAATATTATCCTGATATTTATCATAAACACATTGATGATCGTATCGAATTTATATACAATAAGATACAGATAAATCTCCAGAAGGGAATCAGTCAGGGAATGTATCGTGATGATCTCAGCATTGAATTGGTGGCAAGGTTATATATCAGGAGATTGATTGACCTTCATAATCCGGAATTTTTCCCGGCAGATAAATTCTCGTTTCAAACCTTATTCGATGTCATGTTCGACAATTTTATCCGCGGCATTGCCAATAAGAACGGGATTGACTATTATGAAAAGCAAAAAAGAAAAGTGAACTTTAAAAAATTTAATTAATTCAAATGAACTACCGGATATTCCTGTTATTTATCCTCTTACAGCTCAGTGCGCGTATTGAATTATTTGCGCAAAATGCTCCTGCGGGGCAGGTTAAAGAAGTTGTGAAATTTTCTCTTGAGCAAGCCCAGACTTATGCCTCTGAGAATAATTATGATCTGAAAAACTCCTCGACTGATGTGGAGATAGCCAGGAGGATGGTGAAGCAAAATACCGCAATCGGATTGCCGCAGGTCAGTGGGAATATTGATTATACAAATTACCTGGTGATCCCAACCACCATGCTGCCTGGAGAGATCCAGAATAAACCGGCGGGTACTTATATCCCTGTACAGTTTGGCACACCGTTTAATGCGAGTCTCAAAGCTACGATCACGCAACTAATATACAGCGGTCAGTACCTCGTTGGTTTACAAACGGCCAAGGCTTTCCTGGAAACTTCCAAACAGAAAAATGTCAGGGACAAGGTAGAAGTTCGCGACCAGGTTGCTGATGCATACATCCGCCTCCTCGTGGTTGACGAAGGAATTAAAATTCTTGATTCTACTTATGCGGTGGTAAGCAAGTTGGTTGAAGAGGCACAGAAGAGCTACCAGGCAGGATTGATCGAAGACATTGATGTTGACCAGGCCGACCTGAACAAGTCAAATCTTGAAGCGACCATCACCTATACCAGGAACCTGAGAAACGTCGGGTATGCCACCCTCAAATTTATAATTGGGTTGAAAGATAACCAGGAGTTGGTTCTGACAGACAATCTCGATTTTTTTCTTGCGCAGGTAAACCGTGATGCCTTGGTAAATCAGCAGTTTGATTACAATTCTAATCTTGATTATGTGCTTTTGAAAAAGGCAGATTATCTTACACTGATGCAGTATAAGCTGTCAAAAACGTCTTATCAGCCGACGCTGAGCGGGTTTTTATCCGGATCGACTGCTGCCCAGCGAAATGAATGGAATTTTTTCAATACCAAGGAGAGTTGGTACCCGACGGCCATCTTTGGTGTCTCCATGCAAATTCCAATATGGAGCAGTGGCAGTCGCAAGTATGCTGTTGATCAGGCGAGGCTTAATGTAGAGAAGACCAAAGTAACTGATGAGAAAATGAAAGTGGGACTGGAATTGCAGGTTGCAACTGCAAAGACCGATTTCAGCAATGCTTATGCGATATATCAGAACAAGGTCAAAGGATTTCAGACAGCGCTGAAGATTTATGAAAAAACCCTGGCGAAATATAAGCAGGGCATGGTTGGCAGTACAGACCTGAATCAGCGTTACAACCAGTTCCTGGTAACAAACAGTGAATACTTTCAGTCAATATATACCGTGTTAAGTCAAAAAATAAGACTTAATAAACTGCTGGAAAAATATTGATACCACGAAACGGGATCAACAGGTTTCAATTACAATTTTGCACGTTTCCTTGCAATACGGTTTGACCTTCTCCGCCTGATCCCGGCAATCATCTGCGCATCAATCAGCACCATCGCCGGCACGAATACCAGCGTGAGGAATGTTGCGAAACTCAATCCGAAAATGATGGTCCACGACAACGGACCCCAGAAAGCGACATTGTCTCCTCCAAAATAGAGGTGGGGATTCAGTTCAGTAAACAAGGTTACAAAGTTGATATTCATACCTACTGCAAGCGGCACCAGGCCAAGCATTGTGGCGGTTGCAGTAAGTACAACAGGAGTAATCCTGGTTTTTCCTGCCTGGATAATGGCCTGCTTCGTCTTTACCCCGCGTGATTTAAGTTCATCACCGAATTCAACAATCAGGATCCCGTTCCGCACTACGATACCTCCCAGGGCTACAACACCGAGTCCTGTCATGATCACACTTATCGACATGCCGAATATGGCAATGCCAAGCAGTACGCCGATCACACTAAAGATGACTTCGCTTAAAATAATGAATGATTTGCTGAGTGAGCCAAACTGAGTAATCAGGATAAAGAAGATCAATCCAATGGCAATCATCATCGCTTTTATCAGGAAGGCCATTGTTTCTGCCTGGTCTTCTTTTTCGCCGGTGAGGCTGATTTCCACTCCTTTGGGCAGTTTATAACCTGTCAACGACCGGTTAATCATGGCAACAACCTCGTTGGCGGTGTATCCGGAGAGAACCTCAGAAGACAGTGTTATCACCCTTTTGAGATTTTTACGTTTGACCCCGCCATATGTATCCTTATAATGAATGGAGGCAACAGAAGAGATCGGAATCTGCCTTAACTGGCCTGAATTCATATCCCGGTAGGTGATTTTGGCATTGATGATCTGATTGATGTTGGTACGCTCTTTTTCCGAATACCTCAGTTGAATGGGATACTCATCTTCGTCTTCCTTGTATTTTGAGATCTCTTTTCCGAAAATGGCGGTACGCAGTTCAAGGCCGATTTGGCCAAGAGATAACCCCTCACGGTTTGCACGAACCCGGTCAATGTCGATGATGATTTCGGGCTTGTTCATGTCAAAATCCGATTTAAGCTGTTCAATCCCCGGGATTCTTAAGGAGTCAAGATAGGATTTGAACTGAATGGATGTGGCAATCAGGTCCTCCATGTTTTCACCGTTGATTTCGATACTGATCGGCTTGCCTGTAGGAGGTCCCATCTTGTTTTTTTCCACACTGATGGTAGCACCGGGGATGTTTTTGATATTGGCCCTGATGTTATCCATAATGGCCTGTGTTGAAACACCATTACGGAACTTGCTCTCAGTGAAATTGATAGTAATCTTCCCTTTGTTGGAAGATACGGAGCGGTCGAACATGTTATCTCCTGCTCCGAATCCAACATTGGTGATGATTGACTCAACAACAGGATTCTTTTCCCCAAGCACACCGGCCACCCGTTTTTCAACAAGTGTGGTTACGGAATCTGTTACATTCTGATCTGTTCCTTCCGGCATTTTGATAAAGACATTCACAAAGGTCGGATTGTTATTCGGGAAGAACAGCACCGGTGGTTTAACCACGCCAATTAGCCAGAAGCTGAAAAACAGCAATGAGACGACTCCGATGAGGATATACCATGGATGGCGGCCTTTCAGTGCAAAGTACAGTGTTCGTTCATACATGTTAAGCACCCATGGCCAGGCAACTGTCTGGAAGCTGATAATGGCACTTTTAAGCACGAGCCTGTAGAAAATATTCAGGAGCATGATAAAAATGAAGATATTCCCGAAGGCAAAGCCTCCGCCTGCATACGAAAATATGGCAAGTAGCAGAAACAGCCCGCTGGTGATAAGTAATCTTTTGCGGTTGACTTTGTGTTCTACTTCATCATATTCGTGCTTCATGAAGGTGACTGCGAACACCGGGTTGATAATGTAGGCCACGAAGAGGGAGGCAAACAGGGTCAGAATCAGGGTGACAGGCATGTAGTGCATGAATTTCCCGACAATTCCGGGCCAGAATGCCAGCGGGAAGAAAGGTGCCAGTGTCGTGAGCGTTCCTGAAAGGATGGGGAGAAAGACTTCACCTGCGGCGTTTTTCGCCGCCTTGACAATATCCGGTTGATCCCGGTGCAGCCGATGGGTGTTCTCAATTACCACAATCGCATCATCTACGATGATCCCGAGCGCAAAAATGAATCCGAACATCACAATCATGTTCATGGTGAAACCAAGGCTGGGCATGATCAGGTAGGCAACAAACATGGAGAGAGGAACAGACAATGCGACAAAAAAGGCATTGTTAAAGCCCATAAAGAACATCAGCACAACAATCACCATGATAAACCCGATGATGATCGTATTGTTCAGCTCTTCCAGGGTGCTTTTTGTAAAACGCGACTGATCGCCGGTGATATGTACATTCAGATCTGGCGGATATGAGTTCTTCTTCATCAAATCCATGATCTCCTTTATTTTGTCAGAGGCATTGATCAGATTTTCACCACTTTTTTTGATGACATTGAGCGTAATGACATTCTTCCCGTCAAGCCTGGCGAAACTCTCCTGCTCCTTGAATGAATCCTTGACATCGGCAACGTCCTGAATATATACGATGGCACCGCTGGCCGATTTCAACATGATGTTTTTAATCTGATCGGGCGATTTGAACTGGCCCGCCAGCCGAATGGTGTATTTTGTTCCGAATGAGGTGATCGTACCTGCAGAGACAGTTACATTTTCTGCCGATACGGCCGATTCAATGTCGCGAAATGAGACACTGGCTGCCTGCATTTTATACATATCCACGTCGATCTGTATTTCACGTTCCAGGGCGCCAACGATGTCAACCCGGGTAATCTCCTTCAGCGTTTCAATTTTGTCCTGGGCATCTTCCGCATATTTTTTCAGCCTCTGCAGATCATAATCACCGGCAAGGTTGATGTTCATGATGGGGATTTCAGCGATATCGAATTCTTTGATATCAGGGTCTTTCGGAAGGTTGTTCGGCAGGTTGGCCTTTGCCTTGTCAACAGCATCCCGCACCCGCTGTTTGGCTTCTGATACTTCTATGCCGGGATTAAACTCAACAACAATGGTGGAAAAATCCTGGATAGAATTACTGGTAATCTTTTTTACATCAGCAAGCGATTTGCACTGTTTTTCAATCGGGCGGGTCACCAGGTTTTCCATGTCCTCGGGGGAAGTTCCCGGATAGACCGTGTTTACAAGGATTGTTGGAATTACAATTTCGGGAAACTGTTCCTTCGGTATGCTGAAATATGATAAGAGCCCGAGGGTGGTAATAATGACTGTAAGCACGTAGATGCTCACCTTGTTGTCAATAGACCAGCTTGTTGCAAAAAACTCTTTAAGTTTATGTTGTTTTTCTTTCATTTCCGGTTCAGATTAGAAGTCGATGGGCTGGCCATTGTAAAGATCTTTGTACCCTGCGGTAACGATTTTATCACCTTCACTGAGCCCTTTGACAATTTCTGTGAGACCATTATAAGAAACACCAGATGTAATGGTACGTTTCCGTGCAATTTTTTTTCCGTTTTCTTCAACAGCCACAAACACAAACTGGCCGTCATCCCTGGAATTCTGAATATAGTTCTGAGGTATTGCAACGGTTGCAGGATTTGAATAATCCTTGATCCGCAGAACCGCAATCATGTTGGCACGAAAAACAATATCGGAACCGGGCAATGCGGCTTCAACGAGGAACGTACGGTTGGTTGGATTTATATATTTGCTTGAAAATGTGATTTGCTGGGTAAATTCCCTGTTGAGGTCGGGCAGGAAAATTTTCACCTGGTCCCCTGTTTTAATCTGTGATGAATAGGCTTCACCAACATCTGCAAGTGCTTTGGCCTTTGAAAAGTTGACAATCCTGAATGCAGGAATCGGTGAGGCCGGTGAGGCCAGCTGCCCGACTTTTATCGGGATATCCTCAACAGTGCCGTTGATGGGTGACATGATGACCGACATTTGTATCTGCTCTTCCAGTGTGGCTATGCCGTTCTGGACTGACTCCATATCGTTTTTTGCCTTCAGGTATTGCATTTCTGATCCTATCTTTTGATCCCAAAGGGTTTTCTGACGGTTATAGAGATCAGTGACGAACGCCAGTTTGTTTTTCAGATCAGTCAGTTGCTGTTTTAAAACATCGGCATCAAGTTCTGCAAGAACCTGGCCCCTGGTAACTGCATCGCCTTGGTGGACAAGAATCCTGGTGACCATGCCGCCCTGGTTTCGCGGGTTGACGGCAATGTTCTCATTGCCGTCAATTCTCCCCTGAACCTCAACATAGTGGTCAAATGGTTTTTTTGTGACAAGTTCGACTTTTACAAGGGTAGAAGAAACGGAAGAGGCAGGAGCAATCTCTTTTTCAAGTGTCATGATCTCTACAGTCAGCTTGTCGTGTTCTTTTTTAAGCTGGTCCAGGCGGGCTTTTTTATCCAGTCCCTTGCCGCCGCAGCCGGCAAGAATTAATAAAATACCCGTAACAAGAAAAATGTGTTTCATAGCTGAAATTATATTGATAAAAATGTCGCTGTTTAAGCAGGAATTCTGAAGAGCAAAGATAGAATTTTTCGTAATGCAAAAAACTTTTCAATCGAAAATCGTTTCCATGTCTCTTTTGTTTATTTTTGCAGGATGGATCATAAAGCAATCAGCATTCTTGAGCAAGTTGGAAAACTCTACCACCGTTACGGAATCAAAAGCGTGACAATGGATGATGTTGCGAGTCATCTGGGTATTTCAAAGAAAACCATTTACGAATACTTCAGTGATAAGGAGGACCTGGTTAAGCAGGTACTGCTGTATGAGCATGACCACCGATGCGGATTTCTGGCCAGCATTGAAAATAAGAAACTCAACGCAATTGAAGCGTTGTTTGAGTTTTACAAGGTAATAAATTCCATGTTGATTGAATTTAATCCTTCCATGGAATATGACATCAGGAAATATTACCCGGGCCTTTTTCTGAAGATACGGGAAGTGCGACGCGAGCGAATGTTGAAATCGGTTACAAACAATTTGGACCAGGGAAAAAAAGAAGGACTCTATCGCAAAGAACTCAATTCTGAAATCATATCTAAACTACATGTTTTCAGAAGTGAGAATTTAATTGAAAATGACATGTTCACATACGAGGAACTTGCTTCTCTTACAATGTTTCATGAAGTATTCGTGTACCATCTTCAGGGAATACTCAGCCATGAAGGCCGCACTTTTTTTGAGAACAACTTCGCCAAATTCAAAGCCACACTCCCATAAGCCGGGAACACTCAGGTTTCCTTTGCCGGCCTCTCCATCTGTCCGCTTTTTTCGTATTTTTACACCCATCAGGCAACCTAATTTCTTGATTTACGTCTGCTTAATAGTTACTATTGGATGCTCATTGACGATTCCATAATCGAGGGTTGCGTAGCCGGAAAGCGCAGTGCCCAGAGCGCCCTTTACCGTAAATCTGCTGCGGTAATGTTGGCGATATGCCTGCGCTATGCCCAAAATCATGATGAGGCTGAAGACATTCTTCAGGAAGCGTTCCTTAAAATATTCCAGAACATCAGTTCGTACAGGAAGGAGGGATCGTTTGAAGGATGGATGAAACGAATCATGATCAATCATGCCCTTAATTATTACCGGAAAAACAGAAAGTTGCCATTTCTTGAAGATATTGAGAGCATCAATGAAACAGAAATCATGGAAAACGAGGATCAGTCTGGTGTTCATGCGCCAATATCCGCCGACAAGCTGACTGCACTTATTCAAATGCTGCCTCCCGGTTACCGCATGGTTTTTAACCTTTATGTGTTTGAAGAATATAGCCATAAAGAGATATCACGGGAGCTCAGCATCTCCGAAAATACATCGAAAACCCAATTGCTTAAAGCGCGCAGGATGTTGCGTAAAAAGTTGGTAGAACACAATCTTATGAAAAATATATCACCGGTCAATGAGTGAAAAAATAGATTTTAAGGCTTTTGAGGATGGCGGGGCCGACCAGTTTTTACGCGGGACCATGTCGGGTCATCGTGTTGAGCCCAAGCCCGGCATCTGGAAAGACATCAGCCGAAAGTTGTTATGGAAGGAATTTCTTCGTTTCGACTTTACCAATCTTTCCCCGAAAATATGGATTACTGCAACCATTGGTTTACTGGCCATTGTCTCAGGACTTTATGTTGGGTTTCATGTTGACTCACCGGATAAAACAGCATCCCACCCTGTTGGAAAATCCGCACAGGTAAGTTTTACTGCCGCGAGCCCTCATGTTAAACCCACTGCAGGCGCACTCCTCAATCCCAGTCAGGACAGAAACAAGAAAATGACCGCTTCACATCAGGCGGATAGCCCGGAGGCTGGCGGTTTGCATGAAACAAAAGAATCGGATGTAAGCAACAAACCAATCGTTCAGGCTGCAAATTTTCAAAGAGTACATGGTGCAGAGTTTGCAAAAGAGGATCTTCAGGGGATCCACAGCTTCAATGAAAAATCTGTTTCAACAATTCAGGTGCCTCAGCCCGTTTCTTTGGCAGAGATAAATTCACTTGTTCCAATTGAAACAGCCTTGCTTCCAGTTTTTCCGGGGTCTGACACAATTATCACGTTCAGCAATCCGACCGGGGTCGTAAAAGTCAGGAAAACAAAACCGGAAGCGGCTCAGTTTTTCTCCATCAATTTAGGGCTGGTGCCTGAGTTAGCGGTTTATTCAGAACCGGCAGCGCTGACAAAGGCTAATTATTGGGTAAATGCAGGGATAACTTATCATATTTCCCGCTTTTCCGTTGCGTCAGGGATCGGACTGGGCTACGTTTTTGATGAAGGCAAATACCATGTGGAGTATATCAGTAACGACAGTGTGGGATATTACAACAATGTAACTTCTTACTCCATCGGGAACAACAACGAAATTACATACAATACGCAAACGGTTAATGTTTATGATAGTTTATACCACCTTGACAACCCCTACATGAAAAACAGGTATTCCTATTTGCAGGTTCCATTATTGCTTGGCTACCAGTTGTTTGTGTCCAATAAGGTCAGCCTGACCTTTCAGGCTGGCCCCGCAATCTCCGTGCTTCTGGGCTCCCACACTCCCGAACCTGACATGGTCTATTCCAATGGCAGGGTGGTCTCCATGGAGAATCAAACGCCGTCGCGGGTTCAGACCAACTGGCAAATATGGACAAACCTGTACTTTGAGATGAGGTTGAATAAAAAATTAAGTTTATACCTTGACCCATCGTTCAAATACTATTTGAATCCCGTTGCCACCGGGGAAAATGTCAAATTCAAGGCACCCTGGGCGATTGGCCTGGGTGTTGGACTTCAGTTCAACTTCGGACAAAAAACGACAAGCCCATGAGAACAAACCTGCTGATCGTAATATTATGGGTGGTTTTTGGCCAGGCATCGGGACAACATACCGATGGTATGGAGAACACCACCTCCTGTGATGCCGCTTTTTCAGCAAATGTTGACCCTGTTAATCCGATGATCTTTCATTTTCAGGATCAGTCACAGGGGCAGATTGCACTATGGCAATGGAGCTTTGGAGATGGCACCAGTGCCACAATGCAAAACCCTGTACATACTTATTCCTCCGGGGGAACCTATTTTGTATGCCTGACCGTCTCAAACACAGATCCCTTGAATATTTGTCATGATGTTCAATGTATTTCACTAACAGTTCATGAACCAGGTGCCTGTGTAGCCGATTATCAATACACAAGCGATCCCGGTAACGGTTTAAAAATCCATTTTGAGGACCTGTCGGGCGGAAACATCAACCGATGGCACTGGGATTTTGGGGACGGCAATGTTTCCGACGACCGGAACCCGGTTCACACGTTTCCATACTTCGGAAAATTCAAGGTCTGCCTGACCGCCTACAATGTCGATTCGGCAGGAGTTTGCAACGACATCAAATGCGATTCAGTGGAGATTGTGCCCGGGAGCCAGTGCCATGCTTTGTTTCATTGTGAACTCGACACCATGAACACGGTTCCTAATACTTTTATATTCAATAACATTTCCACGGGTGATCCAAACAAGTATCATTGGACATTTGATGATGGGGCAACTTATTACACCCGCGATGTTTTACATCATTTCGAGGTTCCCGGCGTGTACCAGGCCTGTCTGATTATCAAAAGGATGGAGAATGGTGAAATCAGGTGTGCCGATACACTTTGCCAGACAATTGAAACGGCCAGGTATTTCGATATCGGGGGACATCTGTTTACCGGATCGTACCCGATCAATAATCCTGTTTCAACCGGCGACACTGGTGTTGCATACCTTTACCGGTATGACGGTAAAAAGCTGGTCCCTCGTGATACCAATTATTTTACAAAATTGGGTTACTACGCATTTCCCCGAATTCTCAATGGCTCTTATAATGTCCGGGCTGCGCTTACACCAGGGTCAGTTCACTATCAGGATTTTTTCCCCACATACTTCAGCGAGTCTCTTCACTGGAAGGATGCGGGTTCTGTTGATATATCAGAGTCAAATGCCTATCTCTCCGATGTTCATCTCCTGCCCACCACTGACTCCCTGACCGGAGAAGGGCGGATAACAGGTACCATTGTGAGAGCTCAACCAAAAGGCTGGTTTAAGGAAATTCCTGATGGTGAAGTCCTGTTGTTCAGTGAACAGCTGAACCCGCTCAAATTTACTTTTTCAGATAAAACTGGTCGGTTTGAATTGAATAACCTGCCTTTCGGCGCATACTATCTTTATGTTGAATATCCCGGCAAATACTCCAGGTTCACAGCTGTCTGGCTGGATTCTGCAACACCGCTTGCTGACAGCCTGCAACTGGAGGTTTTTGACTATGATGTGACAGGTGCCGATGAAATTTCTTTGAGGTCGGTGATTATTGGTAATTTATTCCCCAACCCGGCTTCGGAGGAGATTAATTTGTTTATCGGATTAAAAAGGGCGGCCACCTTGAAATTTCAGATCATGACCCTGACCGGGGGTACAGTTTGGTCTGGTGCAAGGGAATGCGGGGAGGATCAGAACCTGGTGGCAATCCCCGTTTCAAACATAAAGGCCGGGTTATATCTGTTGGTAATCCATGCGAATGACGGATCGCAAATCGCGGTAAAAAAATTGCTGAAATATTAGCGTTTGCTGAAATTTCTTTTGAATTGTCTGAAGGTAAAATGACAACATGAATTGTTTCTTTATATTTACGGTTTAAAAAAGAGCTGCACACTTGATTGATCAAGACCATGATCTGATTTCCAGGTGCCTGAGAAAGGAGGTTGCCGCTGAATACCAGCTATATCGTCGTTTTGCAGCAAAAATGTACGGAATTTGTCTTCGGTATGGTGGAGATGAAATGGAAGCAGAGGATATACTTCAGCTTGGATTTGTTCGACTATTCCAGTGCCTTCATCAGTTTAAGTTTGAGGGCAGTTTTGATGGATGGGTTCATCGTATTTTTGTCACTACAGCAATAAATTACTACAGGAAAAATCTGAAGTTTATCCGCGAAGTAGATTTGACAGAAGCTGTCGACGCAGAAGCCATACAGGAAGATGTTCTTTCTGCCATTACGACCCGGGAATTACTCGAAATTATTCAGAATCTGCCCATAGGATATAGAACCGTATTCAATATGTACGTTATCGAAAATTACAGACATCAGGAGATTGCGAATTTACTTGGCATTTCAGTAGGAACTTCCAAGTCGCAATTGCACCTGGCAAAATCTTCCATAAAACGAATTTTGGAAAGCAGAAACAAATAAAACAATATTGCTATTCAACTTATCATGGAAAAAAAGGATTTAATTGAGGATAAGTTCAGGTCGTCGTTCTCGGATTTTGAAAAAGAACCGCCTTCACGGGTGTGGAAAAATGTGCAGCGCAATTTGCACCAGACAGGCCCGTGGTCGCGTGTTTTGGCATTTCTTCACCTCTCTGCCCGCCCCCTTGGTTTTTACCTGGCATGGGGTGGTGTCGCAGCAGGTGTTATCCTGACAGTATTTCTCATCGGAACCAGAAAGCATGGAGTGGTTCGGGGGCATGCATATGCTGGCGAAGCGCGTTTGCACAATGGCATTGCCGACCTCTTTTGTGTTTCAGACAATACCCTGCCCTGGGATTCGGTTGCTTATTCACGATCTGCCATGATCGATAATTACGGACACTTTCAGTTTTCAAATATCGGGTCAGGTAATTATTTGTTGCGGATAACCCCGGATAAAACTACCGGCGAATCAGATAAATACTTACCATCCTGGTATGAACATGATGAAAAATCAGACTCTTGCAAATTAATCGTAATAGACGGAAAAGATGTAAATGTTGAAATACAGCTCATTGAAAAAACAAAACATTGAAATAAGGAGAGGAGTTGTTGAAATACCCGGGATTAGTTAATTACTGATCGGTGGCGAACCATTCAGCATAAGAATTGGCTGTTTCGCGTAGCCGCATACTGTGCAGTTTAACGTCTGAAGGTAACAACAAGGTTATTCTGGAGGCAAAATCAAGAAGAAAATTTTCGCTGGTTGGCTGGTAAGGAACCACAACGATGTTGGTAAAGGGTGCCCCGAGTTTTTGCACTGCCTCGATGGGAACCTTTGAATTCAGGACCAGTGCATGATCAAGTGGATCAATAATCAGTTTTTTGATAATCTTTTTTAAATCGCCGAAATCCATAACCATTCCAAGCTTTACCGATGAATCGTCTGTGATGGGTGCACCGATCACCGTGACCGATAATTCATAAGAGTGTCCATGAACATTCCTGCATGGACCATCGTATCCCAACAAGGCATGGGCTGCTTCAAACCTGAATTCCTTTGTTACCCTGATCTGGTTCATGACTGCTTTGTATTGCGCAAAGATAAGAAATTACCTTGATTGGGATGATTCAATCAAATGACTGTCAAATGCTCGAGGACTACTTTTACACCAATGCCAACCAGCACGATACCTCCGGCCAGTTCAGCATAACGGGCCGGAATAAAGGTCGTTTTTTCACCGAGTTTTGCACCGAGAACGGAGACGAAAAATGTGATGATCGAAATAATTGCAACGGCTTCGTAAATATTTGCCCTGATGAAACCAAACCCGACCCCGGTAATAAGTGCATCGATGCTGGTGGCAATGGAAAGCGTCAGTAACACTTTGATGTCTCTTATGTCGGCAGATTTTTTTTCCGGTCCGACCGGGAAGGATTGCCATATCATTTTGATCCCGATAGAGGCAAGGATAGCAAAGGCAATCCAATGGTCCACAGGCGAGATAACTGATTGAATGCTGTTCCCCGCCAACCATCCCAGCAGTGGCATAACTCCCTGGAAAAGACCAAACAGCAATGCCATCCGAACCACATCTTTCCAGACCAGTTTGCCTGAAAATCCGAAAGAGAGGGCTACTGCAAAGCAATCCATTGACAGCCCCAATGATATCAAAACAAGCTCAGTAAGGTTCAATGGAAGATAAGATTAGTGATTTTTTCAAGCCATTCGGCATCTGTCTGATCAAAAGAACCAGGTTCGGCGCTGTCAACGTCAAGTACCCCGATTATTTCACTGTCCAAAGTTCTGACAGGAACAACGATTTCCGACTGTGAACGGGAATCACATGCAATGTGCCCCGGAAACAGATGCACATCAGGCACCACAACTGTTTTCATCTGATCAACAGCGGCCCAGCAAACGCCGGTATGCTGCTGAAGCACCTGGCATGCAAGCGGTCCCTGGTATGTTTTCACAATGAGTTCTCCCGATTTGAGCATATAAAAACCTGTCCAGAAGAAATACTCCATTTTATGATGCAAAACAGCCACAATCGTTGCCATACGTGCATCCGGATCAGTTGATTTATGCATCAGCCCTTCCAGTTGTTCAAACAGACGCTGGTATCGGGCGTGTTTTTTTGCTGAATCCATGGTTGTTATCATGCCCGTTCAAGTGCGACGGTAAAATGACGCATGATAGGAGCTTCGTTGACTATTTTAAGGCCTTTCAGGATGGTATCACGGCGGTCGTAGATGTTTTTCAAAGCAACTGCAACCACATCAATATGGTTATTTGTATAAACCCTTCGGGGGATGGCAAGTCGCATGAGTTCCAGTGCCGGGTAACGGTTTATCCTTGTGACCGGATCACGGTCGGCAAGTAAGGTGCCGATCTCCACACCCCGAACCCCTGCTTCCAGGTAAAGTTCCACTGCCAGCGTCTGGGCCTGAAGTTCTTCTTTGGGAATATGAGGCAGGAAGCGTTTCGCATCAACAAACACTGCATGGCCACCAATGGGCTGCTGCACAGGAATTCCAAAATCCATCAGGCGTTTGCCAAGATACTCCACCTGTTTTATCCGGGTTTCCAGGTAGTCGAAATCAGTTCCATCGTACAGCCCTTGTGCAAGTGCATTCATATCCCGTCCCGACATTCCCCCGTAGGTTATATAACCTTCAAACATGATGTTGAAGACGCTTGCCTGACTGTGCAGTTCTTTGCTTCGCATGGCAATGAAACCACCCATGTTCACAATTGCGTCTTTCTTCGCACTCATCGTCATCGCATCGGCATGCGAAAACATCTCCCTGACAATTTCCCGGATTGATTTATCCTGGTATCCTTTTTCACGTAATTTTATAAAATAGGCATTCTCTGCAAACCTTGCAGAATCAAAAACAACCAGCTTTCCGTATTTGTCGGCAAGCTGCCGCACCATTTTCAGATTTTCGATGGAAACAGGCTGACCCCCTGAAGAGTTACAGGTTACAGTGACAATAATAAACGGAATCTGATCTCCCCCGGATTGCAGGACGGCTTCAAGCTTTGCAGGGTCAATATTGCCTTTGAAGGGATGTGCCAGCGTTGTATCAAAGGCCTCATCAATGGTACAGTCGGCCGCTGAGGCCTTACGGAATTCGATGTGCCCTTTTGTGGTGTCAAAATGAGAATTTCCGGGAACAATGTCGCCTTCTTTGACAAGCACCGAAAAAAGCACGTTCTCGGCAGCACGTCCCTGGTGGGTTGGCAAAAAGTGTTCAAAACCCAGGATATCCTTTATGGCATTTTTCATTTTAAAATAGGAGGTTGCTCCTGCGTAACTCTCATCGCCCAGCATTAGCTCCGACCACTGGCGATCACTCATCGCACCGGTTCCGGAATCGGTGAGCAGATCAATGAATACCTGATCGCTTTTAAGCCCGAACAGGTTGTAATTTGCATCCCTGATCCATTTTTCACGTTCCTGGCGGCTGCTCTTACGGATCGGCTCGACCATTTTAATTTTAAAGGACTCGGCAAAGGGTAATTCCATATTGTAAAAATTAAATGGTTGCCGCAAAGGTAGAATATTATTTCAATTTTTTTTTTGTAACTGCTTGTCTGTTTGCCAAAAATCACGTAGGTTTGCCACTAGGGAGCGATTGTGAAGTTGTTAACAGGTGGATGAGGGCGAGGCTGACAACCGGACAAACAGACAGATAATTCTAATTCTTAATATTTCAATATGACTACAACAACTGGAACAACTGGAAATGGGTGCCTTACAAAGCTTTCGGACCTGAATGAGCTGGCACGGAAATCGAAGAAAAAAAAGCTTGCTGTGGCTGTGGCACACGATGAACACTGCCTCGAGGCAATTTGTGCTGTTGACAGGATGGGTATAGTGGAAGCTATCCTGGTCGGCAATGAAAAGAAAATACGTGAAATTGCATCCAGGCTGAACCTGGATGTCAGTGCAATGACCATAATCAACGAAGAAGTTGATGCGAATTCGGTAAAAATTGCTGTTAAAATGGTAAGAAATAAAGAGGCTGACATCCTGATGAAGGGCAATGTGCCAACAGCTGTTTTTCTTCGCGGGGTTCTTGATAAGGAAAATGGTCTTCGTAAAGGTGAAGTCCTTTCGCATTTCGCACTGTTTGAAGTGCCGACCTATCATAAGTTGCTCGGGCTTACTGATGCAGCGATGATACCTGCGCCTGACTTTAAAACAAAAGTTGCCCTGACAACCAATGCTGTTGAATTTATGAACAAGCTGGGTTATGTAAAACCCAAGGTTGCTGTTCTTGCCGCCGTGGAAATGGTTAACGAATCCATGCCTGCCACGCTTGATGGCGCCCTGCTTTCGAAGATGAGCCAGCGCGGCCAGATTAAAAACTGCATCATCGACGGGCCACTGGCTTATGACAATGCGGTGAGTGCTGCCAGTGCAAAGCACAAAGGCATTGTGAGTGATGTTGCAGGCGATGCCGACCTGCTTATTGTTCCCGATATTGAAGCCGGCAACATCCTCTATAAAGCGTTTGGATTTTCATCAAATGCAAAACTGGCTGCAGTCGTTTTAGGAGCCGCTGCACCCATTGTACTGACTTCCCGTTCTGACACCGAGGAGTCAAAGCAGGCCAGCATCGTGATGGCTGCTGCGATTTAGCAATTTTTATTTAAAATTAAATCATGGGCAAAAACCTGTTTCTGACTAAGTCCCTCACCGATCTGCTTCAGGAGGCGAATGATAATAAGTCGGGATTGAAGAAGACCCTGACGGGGCTTAACCTGACCACACTTGGTATCGGGGCCATCATCGGAGCCGGAATTTTTGTCCTTACAGGGCAGGCTGCAGCCCAGTATGCCGGACCGGCGATTGTACTCTCTTTCATCATTTCAGGGATTGCCTGTGCATTCGCCGGATTGTGTTACGCTGAATTCGCCTCGATGATACCGATTTCCGGAAGCGCATATACTTATTCATATGCGACATTGGGTGAATTCCTGGCCTGGATCATCGGCTGGGATCTGATACTTGAATACCTGTTTGCAGCCTCAACCGTCTCGGTTGGATGGTCTGGATATGTTGTCAGCTTTTTAAAAGACTTCGGTATTTTCATTCCTACTGCTTTTACAGCAGCTACCGGTTCAGTGCTGGTAGAGGTTCCCAAACTGGGATGGCAGCAATTGACTGAGAATCTGAGTGCCGGCTTGCTGGCACAGGGAATCAGTGTTGACTCCCTGCCTCATGTTACTGCAATCATCAATCTTCCGGCAATGTTTATCATAGCGGCGCTCACCCTGCTGCTCATTATCGGTATCAGGGAGTCTGCAAATTTCAACAACATCATGGTGATTGTAAAAGTTGCAGTAATCATTATGTTCATCGCCATTGGTATCGCATTTGTACAGGCAGGAAACTGGCACCCGTTTATTCCTGAAAACACCGGGGAGTGGGGGCATTTTGGCTGGAGCGGGGTACTGCGTGGTGCAGGTGTTATCTTCTTTGCCTACATTGGATTCGATGCGGTATCCACGGCTGCCCAGGAATCGAAAAATCCTCAGCGGGATATGCCAATCGGGATACTGGGGTCACTCAGTATCTCTACGGTCTTATATATTCTTGTTGCCATTGTCCTGACCGGAATCGTGAGTTATACTACGCTTAACGTCTCCGATCCTGTGGCTGTTGGTGTGGATGCAATGGGCAAGAGTATGTTCTGGCTGAGGCCGATTGTTAAAATTGCAGCGATTGCAGGGTTGAGTTCGGTAATCCTTGTCATGCTCATGGGTCAGCCCAGAATTTTTTATTCGATGTCGAAGGACGGATTACTGCCACCAATTTTTTCCAGGGTTCATCCAAAATATAAAACACCGTATGTCAGTACAATCCTTACAGGATGTGTAGCCATCGTTCTTGCAGGTGTACTTCCAATAAGCATCCTTGGTGAACTTGTATCCATTGGCACCCTGCTTGCTTTTGCCATTGTCTGCGTGAGCATCATCGTTTTACGGAAAACCCGGCCTGATATCGAACGGCCTTTCCGTACTCCCTGGGTTCCCCTGATTCCGATCCTGGGAGCGCTGATATGCTTCATTCAGATGGCTGCATTGCCGGGAGATACCTGGCTGCGACTCATCGTGTGGATGGCCATCGGATTTGTGATCTACTTCACCTACGGCATACACCACAGTAAACAACAGAAATTAAACAACACGCCTAAATAGGAACATTACGAATGAATGACATAAGGGTTCTCGCCATCAATCCAGGATCAACCTCTACAAAAATTGCTGTTTATCAGAATACTGAACCTGTTTTTCTAAAAAACATTAAACACCCGGCAGAGGAACTTGCCCCCTTTTCGAAAATCACCGATCAGTTTGAGTTCCGTAAAGAGATCATCCTGCAGCAACTGCATGAAGCTGACATGCATATTGAAGATCTGCAGGCGGTGGTCGGGAGGGGAGGATTGCTAAAACCTATTCCTTCCGGAATCTATGAGGTGAATGATGCAATGGTTGCAGATCTCAGGAGCAGCCCTTTCGGTGAACATGCAAGTAATCTTGGTGGTTTGATCGCTCATAATCTGGTTGAATCCTTACCCAGGGCAAAAGCGTATATCGTAGACCCGATTGTAGTTGATGAGTTTGACGAAATTGCAAGAATTTCAGGGCATCCGCTCCTTGCCCGTGTCTCCATATTCCATGCATTGAACCAGAAAGCAGTCGCCCGGGAATACGCAAAGTCGATCCGGCGTAAATATGAAGAGCTCAACCTGATCGTGGTGCATCTGGGCGGAGGAATTACCATTGGGGCACATCAAAAGGGCCGGGTTATCGATGTCAACCAGGGTCTTGACGGTGAAGGCCCGTTTAGCCCGGAACGTACAGGCACCTTGCCGGTAGGTGAACTGGTAAGACTATGTTTCTCTGGAAAATACTCTCTTAAAGAGGTTCAGAAGATGGTGAAAGGTGAGGGTGGTCTGGTTGCCTACCTCGGCACCAACAATGCCTATGATGTCGAGAAAATGGTCGATGCAGGTGATGCTTATGCAGAACTGATCTACCATGCCATGGCATACCAGGTTGCAAAATATGTCGGGGAGATGTACACGGTTTTAAAATGTGAAGTGGATGCCATCCTCATTACAGGCGGAATTGCTTACGACAAAGGTTTTGTAAACTGGATCCAGGAAAGGATCTATAAATTGGCCCCCACCCATATTTATCCGGGAGAAGATGAAATGAAAGCGCTTGCCATTAATGGTCTCATGGTGGTTCGTGGAGAACTGGATGTGAAAATTTATCATTAAAATAACCGATCAGGCCTTGTAATTGTGATTTTTTTATATATTTGGTGCAAATAAACCTAACACTATTTGTATGAGAAACACTACCCTGAAATTGAAATTGGCGGTGCTTTGTATCGCCCTTGTTTCCTTAAGCCTTTCTTCCGGCTGCAAAAAATGTGTAACATGTACGGAAGCACATTCAGGTGTTACTTCCGATTATTGTGGTACCTCATCCGATGTGAAATCTTTCGAGGATGAACTAAAGAGCCAGGGAGGTGCTTTAGGACAGGACTGGTCCTGTGTTGACAAGTGAGAAATATTTCATGGATTAAACATTATCATTCCAGACATTATTGTTTATTTGTACTTTCAGCAATCCTCGGGATCGTTTATATTGCATCAGCCTGCCTGAAATTCGTTTCTGTTGATTTTTTTGAGTTAACGCTGGTAGAAACAGGGTTTTTTAATTGGGATATGGCTCCCTGGATGGCAATGGTGATCATTGGTGTTGAACTCTTTCTGGGGGTCCTTTTCCTCCTGAATATGAGATTGAAGGAGATTGCACCATGGTTTTCCCTTGGATTGCTGATATGCTTTTCTGTTTATCTGCTCCTGGTGCTATTTTCGAAAGGGAATCAGGAAAACTGCAACTGCTTTGGTTCCTTTTTTGCCATGAATCCTGCACAGTCATTGGTGAAAAATATTTTGCTGATAGCAGTCAACATTATTCTGATCAGGTACAAGACAGGTATAATATGGAAAAAACCAGTGTGGATCGTCACAGGCATACTCATTGTGGCTTTTGTCATTCCCGCGACAGTTAATTCATTAAACATAGCGGTAACCAGGGAGGCAATCCGGAATTTAGCAGATGGTAAAGTAAACCTGAATCTGCTTTATGCAGATTCATCTTCCATCAAGGCCTCCTTCGACTTACAGAGAGGGAGAAAGATTGTTGTATTCCTGAGCACTACATGCGAGTCGTGTATATTGACGGCTTATAAATTTCAACTGGTTAAAAGAAAAAGCGCCGCGATCCCGGTCTGCTTCATACTGACCGGCCCCATTGCTTCCATCCCGCGGTTTATGGCTGAAACGAAATCCTATAATATTCCTCATAGCCTTATGCTTAAGAGAGATTTTATCAGCATAGCGGGCACTCAGGTTCCGGTAATTCTATTCCTGAAAGAGGGGTTGGTTGATCGTAAAATCAATTACCTGGATATAGATCAGCAGGATATTGAAAACTGGCTTAAAAAGGGGAGGTGATCACCTTTATTAACGCATGTTTTTACACTTTTACTCACATAATCTTCAGCATCTCCGATACAATATTCTCTGCACCAATGGCAATCTGGCTGATCGAAGCATCCAGCATATAGCAGGGCGTTGAATATAGTTTCACGGAATGATCTGTCACTACATCGCCATGGTTGGCAAGCGTGTACCTGTTCCCCATGCTTTCAACGAATTCTTTCGATGCAGGATCATTACCGGTCGTGAAATTTGCCCCCGTAAAGAGTTTTGCCAGGATGACCGGAGCAATGCACATCGCACCGATGGGCTTATCGGCTTCCGACATGGCTTTAACGGCAGCCGCAACATCGGGGTTAACCGTACAGTTGTCTCCTTTGATAGCCCAGTCGCACAGGTTTTTTGCTGCGCCGAAACCGCCCGGGAAAATCAGGGCATCATAATCGGCAGCACTGAACAGCGCGAGTGGTTTAACGGATCCACGGGCAATCCTTGCCGATTCAACAAGTACGTTTCTGTTTTCAGCCACCTCACTTCCGGTGAAATGATTGATAACATGATGCTGTGCGATGTCAGGAGCAAAACACTGGTATGCTGCACCGGCTTTATCAATTGCAAGCATAGTCAGTACAGCTTCATGGATCTCGGCACCATCATAGACGCCACATCCGGATAAAACAATTGCAAATTTTTTCATAGCGGGCAGAATAAAATTGTGTGATCTTGCATTGGACAAAGTTATATAAATCGTCCATTCGGAAATTACTTAACTTTGCGCTAATTTTAATGCAAACTAAAATAAACTGATTTCCGATGAAGAAACTCCAGATGGTCGACTTGCGCAGTCAGTACCTCAGCATCAAAACTGAAATTGACAAGGGAATACAGGATGTAATTGATTCCTGTGCTTTTATCAATGGCCCGGCAGTTCAATTATTTCAGAAGAACCTGGAACAATACCTTGGTGTGAAGCATGTTATTCCCTGTGCAAATGGCACTGATGCCCTCCAGGTTGCCATGATGGCTTTAAACCTAAAGCCTGGCGACGAAGTGATCACCACTTCCTTTACCTTTATTGCCACCGCCGAAGTGATCGCATTGCTTCAGCTAACACCGGTTTTGGTTGATGTTGATCCCGATACTTTCAACATCGACCCAAAGGCCATTGAACGTGCCATCACTCCTAAAACCAGGGCCATCGTACCGGTTCACCTTTTTGGACAAACAGCCCCGATGGAGGAGATCATGGAAATTGCTGAAAAACACCATTTATATGTCATAGAAGACAATTGCCAGGCGATCGGGTCAGATTATATTTTCAATGATGGTCTCAGAAAAAAGGCAGGCTCCATCGGACATATCGGCTGTACCTCGTTTTTTCCATCCAAAAACCTTGGATGTTACGGAGACGGCGGAGCCATCTTTACGAATGATGATGAACTCGCCAAGCAGATGCGTGTCGTTGTAAACCATGGGATGACTGTTCGGTACTACCATGATTATGTTGGCGTCAATTCCCGTCTCGATAGCATCCAGGCAGCGATTCTCAACGTAAAACTGGCCCATCTTGATGAGTATGCCGCCAAACGTCGCGCTGCTGCAGATTTTTATGACAAGGCATTCGAAAATCATCCCAACCTGAAAACACCGGCACGATACGGCAAGTCAACCCATGTGTTTCATCAGTACACCCTGGTAACACAAAATGTTGACAGGAAGGCACTCATCGAGTATCTTACTGCAAAGGAAATCCCTGCCATGATTTACTATCCTGTGCCCCTGCACATGCAAAAAGCCTACCTTGATCCTCGTTATAAGCCAGGGGATTTTCCTGTTACCGAACATCTCTCTGAAACAGTCTTCTCCCTGCCAATGCATACTGAGTTGGAGGAGGATCAATTGTCGTATATCACCGGCAGTGTTCTTCAATTTTTCAAACATTGATTATGGAAAAAGAATACTATGCCCACGAATCAGCAATCATCGACGATGGCTGTAAGATAGGAAAAGGGACAAAAATATGGCATTTCACACACATCATGACAGGATGTGTGATAGGTGAAAATTGCAATCTCGGACAAAATGTTGTGATCTCCCCTGATGTAGTCCTTGGCAGAAATGTCAAAGTACAGAATAATGTCTCTATTTATACTGGTGTAATCTGCGGGGATGACGTGTTTCTCGGGCCGTCCATGGTTTTTACCAACGTGATAAACCCGCGAAGTCATATCTTGAGGAAAGACCAATACCAGGCAACGCAGGTCAGGCGGGGCGCATCAATTGGCGCCAATGCCACCATTGTTTGTGGTAATGAGATTGGCGAATTCGCCTTTATTGGCGCTGGCGCAGTTGTTACCAAAGATGTTCCTGCATTTGCATTGATTGTTGGAAACCCCGGCCGCCATGTGGGATGGATGAGCGAATATGGCCATCGGCTTCATTTTGATGAAACAGGGGTTGCAGTCTGTCCGGAAAGCCATGAAAAATATGAGCTTACAAAAGAAGGAAAAGTGATTAAACTTTGAGAAAATCCAATGAATAAACAACAGGGACCCGTTAATTTCGCGCTGATCGGCGCTGCAGGCTATATTGCCCCACGGCACATGAAGGCAATCAAGGATACGGGCAATCAGCTTGTATGTGCACTGGATCCATATGATGGCGTTGGGGTGATGGACAGTTATTTTCCTCACGCTGATTTCTTCATTGAGCCGGAGCGTTTTGACAGACACCTCGACAAGCTGCGTCGCCTTGCCAGTTCAAAAAAGCAGCTGGTTGATTTGAAGGTTGATTATGTAAGTATCTGTTCACCGAATTACATGCACGATTCGCATATACGCCTGGCATTACGCAACGATGCCCATGCCATTTGCGAAAAACCCATTGTACTCAACCCGTGGAACCTCGAAGCACTCAGTAAAATTGAAGCTGAATGCGGAAAAAAGGTCTTTACGGTTTTACAGCTGAGACTCCATCCTGCCATCATTGCCTTACGAGAAAAGGTTCAAAAGGGGCCAAAAAACAAAGTTTATGATCTTGACCTTACCTATATCACCTCCCGCGGAAACTGGTACTACCGCTCCTGGAAGGGCGATGTGTCCAAATCAGGAGGGATTGCCACCAACATCGGGGTTCATTTTTTTGACATGCTAACCTGGGTTTTTGGAAAGATGAACGATAACATCGTCCATGTTCTGGATGATCATAAGGCCAGTGGACTGTTGCTGCTTGAACATGCCAGGGTCCGTTGGTTTTTAAGTATTGATTATAATGACATTCCTGAAGAGGTGAGGAAAACAGGCAAGAGAACCTACAGATCGCTTCTTATGGGAGACCATGAGATTGAGTTCAGCGACGGATTCACTGACCTTCATACAGAGGTATACCGCGAAATTATTGCCGGCCGTGGATTTGGTCTGCAGGATGCAAGGCAGAGCATCAATATTGTTTACAACATCCGGAATAGTCAGCCTATTGGTTTAACAGGTGATTACCATCCAATATTAAAGGCCATTTCCAGGAATTTGCAGTAAGAAATTGTTCTGGTCGTCAATTTGTTGTTCTTTTCAGGATATTTACTAACTTGGCTCGGTTTTAATAACTTCAACTTTTTTTTATGAAAATTTTAGTTACCGGAGGTACTGGTTACATTGGTTCGCATACGGTAGTTGAGCTTCAGGCCAAAGGGTTCGAAGTTATTATTGTGGACAACCTCTCCAATTCAACAATTGACGTTCTCGATAATATTGCAAAAATATCCGGGAAAAAGCCGCTTTTCGAAAAGTTCGACCTCACAGATCCTGTGATAACATCAGCATTCTTCAAGTTGCACAGCGATATCAGTGCGGTTATTCATTTTGCCGCCTTCAAGGCTGTTGGCGAGTCCGTTGAAAATCCCCTGAAATACTACCACAATAATTTGCTGTCGCTGGTGAATATCCTGCAGGGAATGGTCGAAAACAACATCCGGGATATTGTGTTTTCCTCCTCCTGCACCGTTTACGGACAACCGGAACAACTTCCTGCCAGGGAAGATACCCCGGTTCAAAAGGCAGTCTCACCGTATGGAAATACAAAACAAATTTGTGAAGAGATCATTACAGATACAAGCCTCACTGCCAACATCAGGGGGGTCCTGCTGAGATATTTTAACCCGATCGGGGCCCACGAAACAGCTTTTATCGGCGAACTCCCGCTGGGTGTGCCTAATTGCCTTATGCCTTACATCACGCAGACTGCCATTGGTAAGCGGCCGTTCTTAAGAGTTTGGGGCGACGACTATGAAACCCCGGATGGAACCGCTATCCGCGATTATATTCACGTGGTCGACCTGGCAAAAGCCCATGTTGTTGCGGTAGAACGGTTAACCGGTGGCATATGCAGGCAAAATGTTGAAATCTTTAACCTGGGAACCGGGAATGGTTTGTCTGTCCTGGAAGTTATTAAATCATTTGAACGCACCTCTGGCGTCAAATTAAATTATGAAATCAAGGAGCGCAGGGCGGGCGATATCGTCAAGGTATGGGCTGATACAGAATTCGCAAACCGGGAGTTGGGGTGGAAGGCAGAAAAAAGCCTGGATGAAATGACAGAGTCTGCATGGAAATGGGAATTGGCCCTTGCAAATAGGAAATAATAAAATAATAAAATAGTCAAATAGAAGAATAGTGTTTTATTAGTCAGAAAAACTGAAATATGAAAACGATTTTAATCACGGGTGGAGCAGGATTTATTGGCTCCCATGTTGTTCGAAGGTTTGTAAAGAAATATCCTGAATACAAAATTGTGAATCTGGACAACCTGACCTATGCAGGCAATCTGGCCAATCTGCGCGACATCGAAAAGGAGCCCAATTATGAATTTGTCAAAGCGGATATTACTGCCGGTGAACTGATGAAGGCGCTCTTTAAAAAATACCGGTTCGACGGCGTGATTCACCTTGCCGCTGAATCGCATGTTGACCGGTCCATCAGCAGCCCGATGGAGTTTATCTATTCAAATATCCTTGGAACAGTAAACCTTTTGAATGCCGCCCGTGCGGTTTGGGAGGATTTTACTGACAAGAGATTCTATCACATCTCCACCGACGAGGTTTATGGTTCCCTCGGGGCAACCGGGTTTTTCTATGAAAATACGGCTTATGATCCGCGAAGCCCCTATTCTGCTTCAAAGGCAAGCTCCGACCATCTTGTAAGGGCATACAATCATACCTATGGCTTGCCTGCGGTGATTTCCAACTGTTCAAACAACTACGGGCCCTTTCAGTTTCCTGAAAAACTGATCCCTCTGGCAATAAACAACATAAAAACCAATAAACTGGTGCCTGTTTATGGCAAAGGAGAAAATATCCGGGACTGGTTGTATGTTGAAGATCATGCCAATGCCATCGACCTGATCTATCATAAAGGTAAAATTGCTGAAACCTATAACATCGGCGGGCATAATGAGTGGAAAAACATCGATCTGATCCTGCTGCTTTGCAAGATCATGAATCAGAAACTGAAACGGTCGGCCGGCACTTCAGAAAACCTCATTACCTATGTGAAAGACCGTGCCGGACATGATTTACGGTATGCCATTGATTCCTCCAAAATTCAAAATGAACTGGGATGGAAACCAAGCCTGCAGTTCGAGGAAGGACTTGAAAAAACGGTGGATTGGTACCTCTCCAACGATGAATGGATGAAAAACGTGATCACCGGCGATTATCAGAAATATTACGATAATCAATACACAAAACGGTAATCAATTCTCGTAGGGACGCCGCATGCGGCGTCCCCGGGTGCATGCGGCGTCCCCGGGTGCATGCGGCGTCCCCGGGTGCATGCGGCGTCCCCGGGTGCATGCGGCGTCCCCCGGTGCATGTAATTTTATTCTACGATATGAGACGACGCATGCGTCGTCTCTACCTGGCCGATTTTTAAAATCAATCCCTGCAAAACATTCCCGGGGCCTACTTCCACAAAATTATCAGCACCATCGGCGATCATGTGTTGCACCATCTGTGTCCATAAAACGGGCGCAGTCAGCTGGTCAATGAGGTTTTGCTTGATCTGTGCCGGATCTGTCACCCGAAGGGCTGTTGCATTCTGGTAAATCGGGCAAATAGGAGTTTTGATTTCAGTTGCATTGATGGCCTCCGCAAGTTCAACACGTGCCGGTTCCATCAGGGGAGAATGAAATGCTCCGCCTACCTTGAGTGGCAGTGCCCTGCGGGCACCGGCGGCTTTAAGCTGTTGGCAGGCAATATCGATACCCCTGACACTTCCGGAGATGACAAGTTGTCCGGGAGAATTATAGTTTGCCGGTACAACAACGTCTTCGATAGATTTGCATATTTCTTCAACCCTGGCATCATCAAGACCAAGGATGGCGGCCATGGTTGAAGGCTCTTTTTCACATGCTTTCTGCATGGCCTGTGCACGTGCAGAAACCAGCCTCAGCCCGTCTTCAAATGACAAAGCCTTGCTGGCTACAAGTGCTGAGAATTCACCAAGTGAATGGCCGGCCACCATGTCTGGTTTAAAATCGTTGCCAAGCGTGGCAGCCAGGATAACTGAGTGCAGAAAAATGGCAGGCTGGGTTACCTTTGTCTGACGGAGATCTTCATCTGTTCCTGAAAACATCAGGTCGGTAATCCGGAATCCGAGAATTTCATTGGCTTTTTCAAACATCTCCTTTGCCATTGAAGAATTATCGTACAGGTCTTTACCCATACCAACAAATTGGGCGCCCTGCCCGGGAAAAACGTATGCCTTCATGATCTGAAAAATAAATGGTGAAATTTTTGCTGTTTTGTGACCCGCTATATCCCGGTCTATTTTCTGTCGCCAAGGAATCTCAGCAGGAACATAAATAAATTGATAAAATCAAGATAAAGGGTAAGCGCTCCGAGAATACTGAGTTTTCTTGTATTTTCCGCACCATACTCACCGGATCCTGCTCCCATCCTTTTAAGACGCTGCACATCATAAGCGGTAAGTCCCGTAAAAATTAAAACACCGATCACACTGATGATATAGTCCATTGTGCCGCTGTTCAGGAAAAAATTCACGAACATGGCAACCATCAGCCCGACCATACCCATCATCATGATTGAGCCGAATTTGGTCAGATCTGTTTTGGTTGTGTACCCGGTAACTGCCATAATGCCAAACATTGCAGCAGTAATTGCAAAAGTCTTATATACTGAGGCCGCAGTATAAACCAGCAGGATGAAACTGAGACTCATTCCCATCAGCACTGAAAAGGAGATAAATAATAGTGTCAGAACGGCAGGTGAAAGTCGTTGAAATCCAAACGACATCAACAACACAAAACCGATCGGTGCCAGCATCACGATCCAGCCAAGGCCTGTCATGCCACCGGTTTCTACATTTCTCAGACTGCTCATCAGCGATTCGGATGAGCTGAACCAATATGCAGTTACTGCCGTTACAAACATGGCCAGGGTCATCCACCCAAACACCTGTGTCATAAACGATTTCATTACGGCCACATCCTGTGTGCCTTCCTGGGCATTAATATAGCTTCTGTTATTTGTCTGTTCAAACATTTTGTAATCCTCCGTTTTTAATTAATTAGTCAATTAATGAATTTATGCAATGGAATGAATGCGCACAATGAAAAAATGAAATTGACATCCTGTACATTGTTTGCATTGTTTACCTTGTTGTCATTGTTTACATTGCCTGCATCGTTTTTTAATGCAGTTTTGTACTGATAAGGTGCAAAAACTCCGCCCGGGTTTTATCCCGTTCAAATGCACCGACAAAATCAGATGTCGTTGTGACAGAGTTTTGCTTTTGAACTCCGCGCATGGCCATACACAAATGTTGTGCCTCAATTACGACCGCCACCCCGAGTGGTTTCAGCGTGTCATTGATGGCATCCTTGATTTGCATTGTCAGGCGCTCCTGAACCTGAAGGCGCCTGGCATAAATATCGACCACCCGGGCAATTTTGCTTAACCCGGTGATATATTTGTCGGGGATATATGCCACATGTGCTTTTCCGATAAATGGAACCATGTGGTGTTCACAAAGCGAGTATATCTCAATGTCTTTTACGATCACCATCTCCCGGTAATCTTCCCTGAACTTTGCAGAACTCAGAATCTCTTTGGGATCCATGGAATAACCCTGTGTGAGGAATTGAATTGCTTTCGCAACACGCAACGGCGTTTTCTCCAGCCCTTCCCTGTCGGGGTTTTCTCCGATGAGACGAAGAATTTCCTTGTAATGCACTGCCAGTTCGTCAGTGGTATTCAGATTGAATTCTTCGACTTTTTCGTAGTTAAGCTTCTTCTTAATTGCCATGAGGTTGAATTTACAATTTATTCACCGTAGTATTCTATTATATTATTCTCTGATTGTTCAAGGCGTACACAATGTAAGATGCCGCCCAGGTTCCTGATATCTTCTTCCAGTTCGTTCCATATACCAA
Source organism: uncultured Bacteroidales bacterium (assembly GCA_903926565.1). Lineage (GTDB taxonomy): Bacteria > Bacteroidota > Bacteroidia > Bacteroidales > FEN-979 > CAIVAT01. The sequence goes on along the minus strand of CAIYJU010000011.1, from coordinate 9,523 downwards.
TCGCGACATTTTCACTGGTCGGCACTTTTCCGACTAAGAAATCAACTTCGAGGTTCAGGTTTTTATGATCGACCTTTTTAAGGATTTTATCATCAATGAGTTTGCTTACATGCCGCAAATGGATGATCAGCCCGGTTTTCGGGTCAGGTTCACCTTTTACGGTAACAAACAGGATGTAATTATGTCCGTGCCAGTTAGGATTGGAGCATTTGCCAAAAATTTCAAAATTCTCATCATTCTGGTAATCCGGAAGAAACAATCGATGTGCTGCGCTAAAATGTTCCCGGCGGGTAATATAAACCATGTTGGTAGAATTAGTACACAAAGATATCTTTTTTTACCGGCCCTTGGAATCCGGCTCCTGTGGTTGGGTGTATTTAACAATACTGACTGCTTCAAAAATGGTGTAACAAAGGTAGAGGATGAAGAAGCCCAGCATAAATGGGATCGCATCAAACCGGTTGATAAATGCATAGGCAATCATTACCCCGGCATAGAGGAATAGTTTGACGATGATGGTCAAAAGGTAGGTGTTGACGAATTTAATAAACCTTTTTTGCGTGGAGAGAAGCAGGTAGTAGAAAGATAGCAGTGAAGTTGATATGAAAAAGACCAGGAGAAAAGGGAATGCGGGTGACAGGTAGCTCTTTGGAAGTGTAAACCTGATTACCAGGCCAATTATTCCAAGAATGGCAGAAAAGATCAACAGGTGTCTGAGATATTTGATGTAGGCTGATTTCATGGTGCAAAAGTAATCAATATTGAAGTTGGTGCATTGTCACTTGCGCAACAGGTCCTTCGTGATGGAATAAATAGAGATGCCAACAGATGCCAGTGAAAGGATTACAACCATAACAGGTTTGGTATACAGCCATTTGTCAAGCAGGTAACCGGCAAAAACTCCGAGAAGAATGATTGCCAGCATTTGAATAGCCATACCGGAATAGCGGGCGTAATCATTAAGGTTTTTCCGTGGGTCGGTTTTCATTTGCTATCGGAGGAAACTTAATGTCTTTTGAGCCGGCTTGCTCCATGGTGCAGGACCCGGAGAATTTTGCTCCGGGTTCGATCGCCAGTTTTCCGGTGATGATATCCCCGCTGAAACGGGCAGTCTCCTTTAATGTAAGAAGGTCGGTAACTTTTACATTCGCCGTTACTTCACCGGAAAAATCGGCATTCTGGCATTGTATTTCGCCATCAATTTTACCGGTGGGGCCAACCACTATTTTTCCTTTACACTGGATCGTGCCTTTCAGTGTGCCATCAATCCTGAAATCGCCATTGACTTGAATTTCACCCTTAACAACTGCGCCCGGACCAAGTATGTTGATGGTGGGCATTTCAGGTTCTCTGTTTTTGGACATAAATACTGATTTAAACACGGATATTTAGTTAAGGACAGGATAATACTTTTCAAAAAAACGAAGATACTGTGGAATGTCTTTATTCTTATATAAAACAGGATAATTTTCAACAGAAATGACAAAATTAAAGTATTCGCCGGCGTTTTCCAGTTTGGTGAAAATATATTTACTGTTGAGGATGCCCAGGAAATAATTCATCGCCGTTTCACTGTTGTCAAAATTATTGACAGTGATCATCTGCCGTCCATTTTCGAGTATCAGGCTGTTAACCATCAAATTCTCAAGATCATGGAATTTTGCATTATAGTCTGAAATTTTAACCTTCAGGGCATCCACATCCACCATGTCATCACGAACGACCAAAACATAGAAATGAACAGCATTGGGATCAAAAGTATACAGTTTGGAGGTGTTGTCAGCAACTGTCACTGAGTCTGTTGCAATTGGCTGTCCTTTTGAATCTTTCTGTGTTCCAAGGAATGCCAGTACACTTTCGGCCATTGGTTTAACCTTGCTGTATGGATAATCGCGAATTACTTTGTTCATTGCAGAGACCAGTGAATCAACAACTTCAATTTTGCCCAATGCCATTGCACGCATGTAATCGAATTTGGGCATAAGTACAGAGTCTGATTTGTATTTGCCCCTGGCAATGTCAGCATTGTTAATGACCATGTAATACTGTTGATTCAGATATGCCTTGTATGTGTCATTATATAGTTTTGATGCATCCGATTGCCTGGCATTGATCTCTTTGTAGTAATTTGGGTTCACAAGCAGTTTGGCATAATCGCTCTCAGGGTATAAAGTAAGTATCTGGTTTTTATACTGATCGCTTTTGGGCTGATTTTGAAGATGCGCATAGAGCTGGCAAAGCTCATAAGCCGTTTGTATCTTGTACTTATTGCCAGGAAACCGATCCTGCAATTTTTCGAACGTTTCAGTTGCATTGCCATAATCACCGAGTCCTTCAACATAGATAAACCCTGCCTGGTAATAGGCTTCAATAATCATATCGTTTGAAACCTGAACTTTTTCCTTGGTAAAAGGTATGTCAGGAATGTAGTAAGCACGTTCTTTGGGGTTCTTTGATTTTGCAAGCCCTTTTTTTCCTCCCTTGGTTGTGTCACCGGGTGCACCCGGAATAGAATCCGTAACCTGGGGTTCGTTGGCAAAGCTGGTTGTCGCCTTGTTGGTAAGAAACCAATTGTCTTCAAGCTTCCTGCGGCCCCATTTTCTCATGAAAGTTGAAAAACCATTTGACATGATGGTGGGATTGTAGAAATACCATCGCCCTTCTTTCGATCCGCCCGGTTGTTGGTCCTGACCCATCCCGCCCTGTGCTCCGTACAAACTTTGCGATTCACGCAGCAGCTGCTCTTCCATCTGTTTTTTCATTTCATCCGCAACAAGTTTGGCAATGATCTGGTCGATGATTTTATTCCGCTGATCTTCCGGCATGGTGGCCAGTTTCTGCAAACTGTCCTGCCTCTGGATAACCTGCAGGTTCTTAACCAGGTCTGTCAGAGTCATGGTTCTTTTGGCAAGTTCCTTGTAGCCCGGATAGTCTTTTGGTAAAAACTGCATGGTGCTGTCATAATAAGCCTGAGAGGTCGTGTAATCCCGCGTTTCGAAGAAAATATCTGCCAGTTCAAGGGAGGAAATTGCCTTCTGATAATTGTTTGTTTTGCTGGTACTGACTGATTTTTTATAAAACTCGATGGCAGCAACAGAATCAGCATCTTTCATAGATATGTGGGCGAGCGCATAATAGATCTGGTCCTGAAAATCTTTGTTTTTGTCATCCTTCAGCATCTTCATCAATTTCTTGACGATGAACTCACGGTTGCCGGTTTTTGAATCATAGCATTGTGCCAGGTTTATCTTTGCATTGAACTCCATGTCATATGACTTGGCATGTTTAATGGCATAAGCATACATCTGTGCTGCATCGTTAAGCTCCCCGTTAAGCTGGTGAATCTGGCCAAGAATAAATCTGACACGGGTTTGCATTGCTTTCGAAGGTTTAAGCTCCAGTGCCCGGTTAAGGTAGGGCACTGCTCCTTCATAGTTTTTCTGAAGCAGAAAAAACTGGGCATACACCAAATTCAGTTCGGTTTCGTGTTTTGCAGGTGCATCACCCTTGTCAATTTTACTTTGCAGCATGTCAAGCATCGGCTCGGCTCGGTTATAATCGCCTATCTGAATATTGGCATTGGCCTGCCAGAGCATCGCCTCATATTTTATCTCATTGTAATTATACGTTTTAATCACAAATTCAAACGTGCGTCTTGCCATCGTGTAATCCTGCTTGTAAAAATAGCACTTGCCGATAAGCAGGTAACTGTCGTCAATCCACCTTACATACTCCTTCCTGCTAAAGGTCATCGAGTGTTTATTGATGGTCTTTGAGGCTTTTTTGATTGCAATGTCAGCGTATTGGGAGATTTTTGCTGCATCTGACTTTTCGCCGTAATTGAATACCGGAAGCACCAGGGCATAGTTGTCTTTCAAAGTGGCCTGTTGTTCCTTAAGGCCCTGGCGAAGATTATCCATCCCGTTCCAGTATACGTTGTAATGCGCGGTGAGATTGTGATATGTCCTGCGGACAAATGTGTTTTTTTTGGTGGAACAGGCACTAAAGATGAACAATCCTGATAAAATCAGAATCAATGCGGCGAGCATGTTTTTCTTCGTCGATCTCAAAACTCCGGATGTAATTGAATACTATAAACTATAATTCTACAAAAATATTTTAAATTTTTGAATTATCAGGAAAGTAATCCTTGAAAAATGCTTCGTCCCATCTCACTCCACACCAAATACTATTGGAAACCCACCCCTTATCAGTCTTAGCATGATATCAGTGCCCCGGAATTCAATCCGGGTTTACGGATGATTTCCTGGCCCGGGCTAATTGCAATCAGGCATAAGAGTTGTGTTGTTGCATAATTTTCCGATATTTGCAGCGTTTTCAGGATCAGTTTGTGAAACATGGCTTTGGAGAGAATTGACAGGAAGAAAGGAAAATGGACTGAAAAATGGCGTAATAAATACCGCCTTGTTTTCATGACTGACGATACCCTGGAGGAACGGTTTACCTTCAGGCTTTCCAGGATGAATGTATTTATTGCCCTTGGGACACTTGCCATTGTCCTGATTTTCCTGACCAGTTTTCTGATCGCTTTTACGCCTTTGCGCGAATACATTCCCGGATATACCAATGTCGGCCTGACCAAGAGACTGTACAAACTTCAGCTGAAAACAGATTCCATTGCCCGCGACCTGGTTGTCAAAGAGCAGTTTATCAGTAACATCAGGGATGTTATCAACGGAAAGGATCTGACGGAAGACAAACCCCTGACCATGGACTCTGTGAAGCGTTATGGGAATATTAAAATGAAACGATCTGCAGATGACTCCTTACTCCGTCTTGAAGTAGAAAACCAAAATAAATACAATCTGTACAAAATTGAAACGATTGAAAGCACCAGCCAGAAAAAATCCTCCATCGGGAGTGTGCTTTTTTTTACACCATTGAAAGGGATCATCACCAATATGTTTGATCCTGCTCAAAAACATTTTGGAGTGGATATTGTTTCCAAGCAGAATGAAGCGGTAAAGGCTGTGCTGGATGGCACGGTTATCCTGAACAATTGGACCCTGGAAACTGGCTATGTGATTGGAATTCAGCATTCACAAAACCTCGTGTCGTTGTATAAGCACAATTCGGCAATACTTAAGAAGGTGGGTGATTATGTCAGGGCGGGAGAACCCATTGCAATTGTGGGTGAAACAGGTGAACTCGTAACCGGGCCGCATCTTCATTTCGAATTATGGAGTGACGGGTCTGCTGTTGATCCCAAAGAGTATATTACATTTTAAACATGAGCTGATCAGTTGAAGAAGAAACTCGCCATACTCGGATCAACAGGAAGCATCGGGACCCAGGCACTCGATGTTGTGCGAAGCCATCCGGAGCAATTCGGAATTGAGGTTTTAACTGCACAGGGAAATTGTGACCTGCTGATCAGCCAGGCACTTGAATTTATTCCCAACGCAGTTGTGATCGGGAGTGAGCATTGTTATTCAAAAGTTGCTGAAGCATTAAAAAATTACCCGATAAAGGTCTTTACGGGAGAGAATTCCATTGCACAGATAGTTGAAATGGATGAGATTGACCTTGTGCTTACCGCATTGGTTGGTTATGCCGGACTGAAACCCACCCTCAATGCAATTAATGCAGGAAAACATATTGCACTGGCAAACAAGGAAACGCTGGTCATTGCCGGGAACCTTGTGATGGCAGAAGCCCGCCGGAAAAATGTGATGATTCTCCCGGTCGATTCGGAACACTCTGCGATTTTTCAGTGCCTTGCCGGAGAGCAGCCGGCATATGTGGAGAAAATTTACCTGACCGCCTCTGGTGGCCCTTTCTTTGGAAAGACTGAAAACGAGTTGGCCGGAATTACAAAGGAAGCAGCGCTGAAGCATCCCAACTGGAAAATGGGCGACAAGATCACCATCGATTCGGCTTCATTGATGAACAAGGGCCTGGAAGTGATTGAAGCCCGCTGGCTTTTCAACCTTCAGCCGGAACAAATTGACGTGATCATCCATCCGCAGTCTGTGATCCATTCAATGGTGCAATTTATCGATGGTTCCATGAAAGCTCAGATGGGACTTCCTGACATGAAGCTCCCGATATTGTATGCGCTGTCTTATCCGGCACGCATAGCCTCTGACCTTCCCAGGTTTAGCTTTGCCGACTATCCTCAGATGACCTTCAAAACTCCGGATACGAAACTTTTCAGAAGTTTGTCGCTGGCCTATGATGCCCTCCGTCTGGGAGGGAACATGCCTTGTATTCTGAATGCAGCCAATGAGATCGCCGTCAAGGCTTTTCTTAGTGACCGTATTGGTTTTCTTGCGATACCTGAAGTGATTGAACATTGCCTGAAAACCGCCTCTTTTATTAAAAATCCAGTTTATGACGACTATGTCGGCTCTCATCATGAAACAATGGAACTGGCAAACGAATTTATCAACCATCTTAAAAAGTACTAATATTTAACCAGGAACAACGCATGGAAATCGCCATAAAAATTATCCAGTTATTACTCAGTTTGTCTATTCTTGTAATATTTCACGAGTTTGGTCACTTTATTGCCGCCCGGGTTTTTAAAATCCGTGTTGAAAAATTCTATCTCTTTTTCGATCCCTGGTTTTCTCTTTTTAAAATAAAGAAAGGTGAAACAGAATATGGCGTAGGCTGGCTCCCGCTCGGAGGATATGTTAAAATTTCCGGAATGATTGATGAGTCGATGGACAGGGAGCAGATGAAGCTGCCACCACAACCATGGGAACTCCGCTCAAAACCGGCATGGCAGCGTTTGATTGTTATGCTGGGTGGTGTGACGGTGAACATCCTCCTTGCAATTGCAATTTATATCATCATGCTGGCAGCCTGGGGCGAGCAATATCTTCCTGCTTCCGAAGTGAAATATGGAATTTCGGTGGATTCTCTGGGGACTGAAATGGGGCTCCGGAATGGTGATTTCATTCTTTCGGTTGACAACAAGGAGGTAGATGATTTTGCATCCATTCCGAAAACGATTATTCTTGAAGAGGCTAAGTCTGTGCAGGTGCTTCGTGACAGCCAAAAGATTGATGTGCCTGTTCCTGCCGGTTTTATCAGCCATCTCATCAAACAGAAATCGCCCGATTTTATCGCTGTGAGATTCCCGTTTGAGGCCGGAAAGTTTACTGTTGGCTCACCGGCTGAAGCAGCAGGGATGAAAATCAATGATAAAATAATTGGATTGAACGACTCACTATTAGTCTATTTCGACCAGTTCAGGGCCACTGTGCAGCAGCACAAGAACGAAACCGTGAATGTTATGGTCCTCCGTGGTAAAGATACAGTTCGGTTGGCGGTTAATGTTCCTGCCGCAGGCCTGATTGGAGTGTTCCCCAAAGGGCCGGCTAACTATTTCACTTTCAAGGAAAAGAGTTATAGTATCATTACAGCCATCCCGGCCGGAGTGGTAAAAACATTTGACCAGGCAGGAAATTATATCAAATCTATCAAACTCTTGTTCTCACAGGAAAAAGCGTATGAATCGGTTGGCGGATTTATTACCATTGGAAACATTTTTCCATCTACCTGGGATTGGGGTGCTTTCTGGTCACTCACTGCTTTTCTGTCGATCATGCTGGCTATATTGAATGTCCTGCCAATTCCGGCACTCGATGGCGGACACGTGATGTTCCTGCTGTACGAAATTATTTTCCGGCGCAAACCCAGTGACAAGTTCATGGAATATTCCCAGATCGTTGGGATGGTCATACTTTTCGGTCTCCTGATTTTTGCCAACGGGCAGGATATTCTGAAGTTGTTCCGGCGTTGATCATTACTTGTCAATCTTCTCTTTCAATGATTTGAACCCCTCACCGAGTATTTCCGTGGCATCTGTCACGGTAAGGAATGCCTTCGGATCGATGTCATGAATATACTCCTCAAGCATGCCCAATTCTCTCCGGCTTACCACAGTATGGATCATACGCCGGTCGGCATTATTATACATGCCTTTCACATCGAGATAGGTGCCACCACGGTCAAGGTTGTTGATGATCTTATCCCTGATCTCCTCATATTTATCTGAAATGATGAAAACACTTTTGTCGTAACTCACTCCCTCAAGAACGACATCGATCACTTTCCCGGTGATAAAAATGACAATCCATGAGTAGAGCGGGATTTTCCAGTCCCGGAATACCGCCAGGCCAATCAGAACGATTGCCGAATCAACATAGATCATAAGTATGCCAAGGGGAAGCCTGGAATACTTGGCAATTATCATTGCGATAATATCACTTCCGCCGGAGGTGGCTTTGGCCTTGAAGATCAAACCGAGGCCAAGGCCCGCGAGAACACCGCCAAAAATTGACGAGAGCAGGGCGTCGCCTTTCACCAGTGGTTCAAATCCCCAGAATAATGTCAGCGTATCGGTAAATACCGCGGTAAGCGAAAACCCGACAACTGTTTTCATCCCGAATTTAGGACCCAGGAATTTAATTCCAAGCAGCGTCAGCGGAATGTCGAAACACAATGCGACCAGCCCCACCGGTGTCCCGAACAGGTAATGCAAAACAATCGAAATTCCATACACTCCGCCCGGGACAATTTTATATGGCGTGATGAACAGAACAAAGCTGGTTGCAAGAATGAATGCTCCAATTATTATGAGTAAATATGAAAAAATCCATTTGCGGGAGAAGGGCTTTTCCCTGATCAGAAATGAAGGCATAGCGTTTTTTTTAAGGGTTAGAGAAGACAGAGTGCAAAGATATTTGATTGGAACACAATGCAGGCCGGTAAAGTGCGTTAATAGTTGAAACATTTCAAATTTTTATTGGTATAACAACCCGGGTGCGCCTTTTACGGTGTTCCCCAGATTTGACAGAGTTTAAATTGGCATCGTTATGGCGGGCGTATCAAAAAAAACTGTACTTTTATCCCGATTTTTAAATGAACCTGACAACCCTTTGCTTAAGTTGTATAATCGTACGTTTTTCCATAACTATATAATAAGGTTTTTATATCTTATCATTGTTTTTGCGCTACACGCCGGTGTGTCTTTCGGGCAGCAGTCTTCGCTCATTACACACTATATGTTCACAAACATGGCGACAAATCCTGCTTATGCCGGCGGAAGCGGAGGAATTAACATTACAGGCCTGGTTCGTCAGCAATGGATGGGATGGAAAGATGATACCATAATAACCAATTCCAAGCCACAGACTTTTTTACTTACTGCTGATTCTCCGATCAAAATGCTTCATGGTGGAGTTGGTTTATCCATATCACAGGATCAGATCGGCGCCTTTAAAAATATCATTGTAAAACTTGGATATGCCTACAGGATGGAGATGTGGTCGGGCGACCTGTCATTCGGATTGCAGGGAACGTTGTCTAATATCAGCTACGACGGATCAAAATACAACCCGGTTGTTGATGAGGATCCTGTTCTCCAGCCAAAAGAGAAAAAAAGTGACATGTCAATTGACATGAGCTTAGGTGTGTTTTACAGCGTACCTGATAAGTATTATGTTGGGCTTTCGGCCGAAAATATTTTGCAGACCAAAGGAAAAAAAAC
>CAIYJU010000010.1 GCA_903926565.1 uncultured Bacteroidales bacterium | reverse complement strand
TGCTGCATAATGCGCCTGTCCTTTCCCGGAATCTTAAAGCGGAAGGAGCGCAAATGACTACAATCACCACATTTTATTTAAGCCACCTCATTGGTGCAAATGTACTTATTGGGGAATCTGAATCCATAGGCAAGGTATTGGATCTGCTTATAATTAATGAGCCCGATAATACAGCACCCGGCGAGCCTTTTCGTCCGCGGATTGCAGCCATTAAAACCGGAAGTAAAAATAGTCCCATTTATTATGATTTTCTCTTTGCTGAAGTACTGAAGGAGAAACGGAAATATTCGGTTGTCTGTCAGAAAGACACGCAACTTACATCAGCCCAGGTCGAGAGCTATCTTCCACTTAAGGAAAATATACTCGACAAGCAGATTGTGGACCTGAACGGCCGAAAACTGGTGCGGGTAAACGATATCCGAATCGCAACAGTTGCTGGTGGAACTTTTGTTGTGGCTGTGGATGTTGGAATGGAAGGACTGATGCGGCGACTGGGTGTTGTGCGGACAGTCAGGTCAATTCTTTCATTAATCGGATTACAAATCCCGGCAAAGTTTATCCTGTGGGATGATGTTGATACGCTTGATGCTTCCAACTTCAATATAAAATTAGGCAAGTCGCATGCCAAACTACAAACCCTGCACCCGTCTGACTTAGCAGATATTATTGAAGATTTAGGCAGGAGCAGCCGTACTGCCCTATTCAGCAATCTGGACGAGGAACAGGCTGCTGATGTATTGGAAGAGATGGAACCTAAATCGCAAGTGGACCTTATTGAAAGTTTATCTGTTTCCAAAGCTGCCGATGTATTGGAGAAAATGCCTGCTGATGAAGCTGCTGATATCCTTGATCTCCTTGAAGATGACAAAGCCGAAATGCTGCTGCAGGAGATGGACACCGAATCGTCCGATGAAGTACGCGAATTGTTAGAGTATTCTGACCGCTCTGTTGGAAGTATCATGAGTACGGAATTTATGTCGTTCCATGATAATGAAACTATTGAACAGGTTCTTGCTTCCATTCGCGAAACAAAACCTGACGAGGCCGCACTGTATAACCTTTTCGTTGTTGCTCATAATGGGCAACTCATGGCAACTGTATCGTTGCGTGAACTTGTAATTTCCGAGCCGGGAACTCTTATTAAAAATATCATGCGGACAAACCCGGTTTATGTGCGTGATAATGACAAGCTTGATTCACTTGCCGAGATAGTATCTAAATATAATATGCTTGCTGTGCCTGTTGTGAACAATAACAACACACTTGAAGGCATGGTGGTGATAGACGATATTGTGGATGACTTATTAGGTAAACGTAAAACTCGCTAATAGAGCAGGGGACCCCAGCATGTTCAAATTACTCCGAAAACATAAAAAAGGCTTCCTTCGCAACCTGTTTATCATGTTCGCCTTGCTGGGGCCGGGCATAATAACCGGCAGTGTTGATAATGATGCCGGAGGAATAACCACATATTCAGTAGCAGGTGCGCTTTATGGCTACAAACTTCTTTGGACCTTAGTCCCTGCATTTATTGTTCTGCTGATTATTCAGGAGATGAATGCCCGAATGGGAATTGTAACCGGCAAAGGGCTTGCCGATCTCATCCGCGAAAATGCCGGGGTAAAGGTTACTTTCTTCATTTTTATTGGGTTGCTCATAGCTGACCTTGGAAACACAACCACTGAATTTGCCGGTGTGGCTGGAAGTATGATGATTTTTGGTATCAGTAAATATATTTCAGTGCCTTTGTCTTTAGCATTAGTCTGGTTGCTGGTTGTTAAAGGGAACTACAAAATTGCCGAACGCATTTTCCTTGTTTTTAGTGCATGTCTGCTCATGTACATCGTTTCAGCCCTCATGGGAAAACCTCACTGGGGCGAGATAGCTACAGCAATGACACATCCTCACATGGAATTCAATGCCACTTACCTGGCTATCGTCATCGGAATAATCGGGACTACCATTGCTCCCTGGATGCAGTTCTATATGCAATCGTCTGTTATTGAAAAAGGCCTGAAAATGCGCGATTACAAATACACGCTCATTGATATTGTGATAGGATGCCTGGTAACGGTAATAGTTGCTTTTTTTATCATTGTAGCCTGTGCTTCAAC
>CAIYJU010000009.1 GCA_903926565.1 uncultured Bacteroidales bacterium | reverse complement strand
GTGCCAAGCATGTGCTGGGCTGGAAAAGTCCCAACTACATGTATTGCAACAACATCAACCCAAAACTTAAAGTTCTGCTTCGTAATTTTCGCCTCAGCGATGACCTTACTTTCCGCTTCTCCAATCAGGATTGGTCAGAATGGCCCCTTACCACCGAGAAATTTGTGAAATGGCTCAACAACGTTGAAAAGAGTGAAGAGGTGGTAAACCTGTTTCTTGATTATGAAACCATTGGTGAACATCAGTGGAAGGAAACCGGGATTTTCGATTTCTTCCGGCATTTGCCGGCAACAGTGTATGCCAAATCGAATTTTACATTTAATACTCCTGAACAGTTGTTCCATGAACTTCAGCCTGTTTCGGCCATCTCGGTTCCCCATGCAATTTCCTGGGCTGATGAAGAGCGCGATCTGACTGCCTGGCTTGGAAATGAGTTGCAGGATGAGGCTTTTGGCAAACTCTATTCATATCAGTCAAAGGTGTTAACCTGCAAGGATCCTGAGATTTTAAGAGATTGGCTCTACCTTCAAACCAGCAACCATTTTTATTACATGTGCACCAAATGGTTTTCAGCCGGTGAAGTTCATAAATATTTTAACCCTTATGGCTCGCCCTATGAAGCTTTTATCAACTATATGAATGTACTCTCCGATTTTATGATCAGGGTTGACAATTGCATTGGAGCAAATGAAATTAATCTGCCCGTGTCCGAACCGGCTAAACCTGTATCCGCAAGAACAAAACCCAGGGCTGAAAAAGCGAAACCGGAGAAAACAGTGAAAAAGGTCGTTAAGAAAAAAGCAGACAAACCTGAAGTTGAAAAGAAAGCCACAAAAAAAAATAGTCCGTCAGCAAAAGTCATTACTAAAAGAAAATAATCATGGCAATGAAGGATAAGCAATTGATGGTTCCCGATTACCTGTTTGAAACCAGTTGGGAGGTATGTAATAAAGTTGGAGGAATCTATACTGCAATAGCCTCAAAGGCAGAAATATTGACAGATGAGTTCAAAGATAATTACATTCTGATCGGCCCGGATGTCTGGAAGGAGACCCATCAGAACCCGGAATTTCTTGAAGATAAATTTTTATTCAAATCCTGGCGCGAAGTTGCTGAAGGTGAAGGCTTACGCATTAAGGTTGGAAGATGGAACATCCCGGGAAAACCAGCTGTCATCCTGGTTGATTTCACTACCTATTTTAATGAGAAAGATAAAATATTTGCACATTTTTGGGAACGGTACAAACTTGATTCCCTCACAGGTGACTGGGATTATGTAGAGCCGGCATTTTTCGGCTATGCAGCCGGAAAGGTCATCGACAGTTTTTATAATTTTAACTGTTCACATCTTGATAAAATCATTGCACAGTTTCACGAATGGATGACCGGTACCGGGATCTTATATCTCAAAGAACGTATTCCACAGGTTGGTACAGTTTTTACAGCACATGCAACCGTGGTTGGCCGCAGCATTGCTTCCAACGGGCTGCCACTTTATAAGAACCTGGAGAATTACAATCCGGAAGCCATTGCAAGGCAGTTTGGCGTAATGGCTAAGTTTTCTCTTGAGAAGTTGGCTGCAAATGAAGCTGATTGTTTTACCACGCAGTCGGTGATTACCAACAACGAATGCAGGCATTTCCTTGAAAAAGAAGCAGATGTCCTGACTCCCAACGGATTCGTTGATTCATGGGTGCCGGTAAAAGATGTTTACAATGAAAAACGGGAGCGGGCAAGACTGAAACTTCTTGAAGTGGCAGGTGCTTTGACAGGTCAAATCTTTTCAAAGGATACCATTCTGCTTTTAAACAGTGGCCGCAATGAAATCCGGAACAAAGGCATTGATATCTTTATTGATTCACTGGGGCTGCTCAACAGGCAATCAAAGTTACCCCAAACTGTGGTCGCCGTTATCGCACTCTCCTCAGGTCATAATGTTCCAAAAAAGGATTTGCTCGACAGGTTGAATAAGCACGATTACAGCCATCCGCGCCTGGAAGAGTACTGCACACACGGACTCTCTGAACCGGAAAATGACATGGTCCTGAAAAGACTTAAAGCAAATGGTCTTCTCAACAGACCTGAAGACCAGGTCAAGGTGATGTACATTCCCACTTATCTGAATGGCAGTGACGGGGTTTTTAATTTAAACTACTACGATCTTCTCATCGGATTTGATGGTACCGTTTTTCCATCATATTATGAACCATGGGGTTATTCAGCACTGGAAAGCCTCTCATTTCACATTCCGACAATCACAACTTCCGTGTCGGGATTCGGTCAATGGTTAAAAACATTTTTTCCATCCCTGAAAGATTGTACAGCTGTTATCAACAGGGATGATGACAATGACCAGGAGGTTGTTGAAAATATTGTGAAACAGATACTTAACTGTTCTTCGAAATCAGAAAAGGATATTGTTAAAGCAAGGATCAAGGCCTATGAGATTTCCAGGTCGGCATTATGGAAGAATTTGATAGAGAACTATAAGGAAGCCTATTCAGATACGCTTGAAGCTACTGCTGCCAGGGCAGATATGTATGCAAGCAAACAACCGCAGCTGCTTGTTTCACCTCTTAAATGTACAGTTGACCTGAAACCAGACTGGAAAAAAGTTCTCATACAACAGCGTGTTCCCGAAAACCTGGCCAGCATGGAGCGCCTGGCAAAAAACTTATGGTGGTCGTGGAATTATGAAGGATCGGAACTTTTTGAACTGATCAACAAGGAACGATGGTATGAGTTGAAGTTTAACCCGATCGCACTCATTGAATCCTTATCGTTTAATGAACTTCAGGATCTCAGTACCAATGAGAAATTCGTTAACAAATTGACCAAGGTCACTGCTGCTTTTGATTCTTACATGGCAATGGCCTCTGAGAAGCCAAAGGATCAGGTTGCCTATTTCAGCATGGAATATGGCCTCCATGATACGGTGAAGATTTTCTCCGGGGGCCTGGGCATGCTCGCAGGTGATTACCTGAAAGAGGCCAGTGATTCAAACTATAATATCGTTGGAATTGGCCTGTTGTACCGCTATGGCTACTTTACCCAGAGTTTATCCATTTTTGGCGATCAGATAGCCATCTATACACCACAGAAATTCACTCACCTTCCGCTTATTCCGATCAGGGATGAAAACGGTAACTTGCTGAAGATATCTTTTGCACTCCCGGGCCGGACAATGTATGCAAAGGTTTGGCGCTGCGATGTTGGCCGCGTGCCCCTTTTTCTGATGGATACCGATATTGAAGAAAATGAGGATGGTGATCGCAGCATTACGCATCAGCTTTATGGTGGAGATCTTGAGAACCGCCTTCGCCAGGAACTGCTGCTCGGAATAGGAGGAATCCGCATGCTTGATGCAATGGGGATTAAACCGGATGTATTTCACAGCAATGAAGGACATTCTGCGTTTATCGGCCTGGAACGTTTGAAAAAACTTATCCAGAATGAAAAACTTACATTCCCGCAGGCCATTGAAATGGTCCGTTCTTCCACATTATTTACCACCCATACTCCTGTGCCGGCCGGTCATGATACTTTTCCGGAGGATCTTCTGAGGAGGTACATCTCTCATTACCCCGACCACCTGAATCTCAAATGGGAACAATTTATGAACCTTGGGAGAATGGTCGATTATGATGTCAATGAAAAGTTCTCCATGAGTGTCCTCGCCGCCAAACTTTCACAGGAAATTAATGGTGTGAGTAAAATCCATGGAAGGGTTACCAGGGAGATGTTCGTTAAACTTTACCAGGGCTATTATCCCGAAGAACTCCATATCGGATATGTAACGAATGGAGTACATTTACCTACCTGGACTGCAAAATCTTGGCAGCAACTGTATAACAAGGAATTCGGCGACGGATTTTTCAGCGATCAGTCAAATCCACATTACTGGAAAAATATCCATAATGTGAATGATGAAACGATCTGGAGCATGAAACTGAAGCAAAAGGGTCAGATGACTGAATATCTTCTGCAACACCTCTATGCTGACATGACCCGCCGCCACGAGAACCCGAAACTGATATTCAAGATCAAGGAAGCTGTTAATCCCAAAGCACTCACCATCGGATTCGCAAGGAGGTTTGCCACATACAAAAGGGCACACCTGCTTTTCAGCAACCTCGACAGGCTTTCCAGGATTGTCAACAATAAGGAAAAACCTGTGCAGTTCATGTTTGCCGGGAAGGCGCATCCGAATGATAAAGCCGGCCAGGATCTCATCAAGCGGATCTATGAAATTTCACATATTCCAGAATTCGTCGGAAAAATTTTCTTTTTCGAGAATTACGACATGGAAGTTGCAAAGTACCTGATCAAGGGTGTCGATATCTGGTTGAATACACCAACACGGCCACTTGAAGCATCTGGTACCAGTGGAGAAAAAGCCGTGATGAATGGCGTTGTCAACTTCAGCGTGCTGGATGGCTGGTGGGCCGAAGGCTACAAGCCGAATGCAGGCTGGGCGCTTAAGGAAGAATCAACTTACGACAATCATCAGTTCCAGGATGAGTTGGATGCAGAAACCATTTATTCCATTCTTGAGGAGGAAATTATTCCGATTTATTATGATGTAAACGAACAGAATGTGCCTGTGAAATGGGTCTCCTATATCAAGAATACCATTTCTGAGATAGCGCCTCACTTTACCATGAAACGGCAGCTGGATGATTACATCCGTCAGTATTACAACCCTTTGTTTAAACGGTCAAGGATTATGGCCGGAAGAAATTACGAGATGGCCCGGCATATTGCCAGCTGGAAACGTAAGGTGATGAGAGGCTGGGAGAGCATCGAAGTCATTTCAGTTAAAATTCCGGATTCAAATGTAAAACCTTTGTCGCTGGGCGAATCTTTTAAAGCGGAAATCGTACTTGATTTAAATGAATTGTCGGGAACCGATATCGGGATTGAAGTGCTTTTTGGAAAGAAAATCAATGATGAGGTCAAAGAGCCAAGCTTTACAGAGGAGATGACTTTGATGAGATCGGAGAAGAATCTCGTATCATTTGCCTGCGATGTTCCGATCAACCAGGCAGGAGTTTACGACTTTGTATTCAGGCTGTTTCCCAAAAGTCCGCTATTGCCGCATCGCCAGGACTTTAACCTGGTTAAATGGATATAGTGTATTTGATTTGAACACTGTGGTTTTTTTACAATACCCCGGTGGTTCTATGCGTTTATTTGTTTAATTTTAATTGTCAACCATGAAATTATTAGAAGGAAAAACAGCATTAATAACCGGCGCCAACCGTGGAATTGGCAAATCGATTGCAATAAAGTTTGCCGAGCATGGCGCAAACATCGCCTTTTCCGATATTCAGTATAATGAAGATTCAACAGAGCTTGAAAAAATACTTGCAGGTTACGGTGTCAAAGCCAAAGGCTATGCCTCTGATGCCAGCTCATTTATCGATAGTGAACAGCTCATCAACCGGATTATGGAGGATTTTACGACTATTGATGTCCTGGTGAATAATGCCGGGATTACACGCGATAACCTCCTGCTCAGGATGTCAGAACAAGACTGGGACAGGGTGATGAATGTGAACCTAAAATCCGTTTTCAACCTTACCAAAGCAATTCAAAAAGTGATGATCAAACAGCGGTTTGGGTCGATCATTAACATGAGTTCAGTGGTTGGAGTGGAAGGAAACAGCGGCCAGTCGAATTATGCTGCCTCCAAGGCTGGAATCATTGGCTTTACAAAATCAATTGCACAGGAGCTTGGTTCGCGCAACATCCGTTGCAATGCCATCGCGCCCGGCTATATCGAAACTGAAATGACTGCAAAATTACCGCAGGAGTTTCGTGACAAATGGATCCAGGATATCCCCTTAAAACGTGCCGGAACCCCGGATGATGTGGCAAACCTGGCCCTGTTCCTGGCCTCCGATTTCAGTTCGTATGTTACAGGTCAGGCAATTCCTGTTTGTGGCGGATTACACACTTAACCTCAAACACTGATTAATCCGGAAACTTTGGGACTTGTTACCGAATACCATATTGGCTTTCTCTTCTTATGCCTGCTTCTTCGTGCGGCGTATGCGGTAACACTATATTATCATGATTTAAAACAGGGACTAAAGCAGGTACCTCATTGGGTTATGCTTATTTTCAGATTTTTATCAGTTTCGCTCATCTCCTTTCTCCTCTTAGGGCCACTGGTTAAACAAACCGATAAAATCGTTGAAAAGCCAATCGTAATTCTTGGAATTGATAACTCAAGATCCATGGTCTTAACGACTGATTCTGCCTATACCCGCAACATTTTTTCAAAATCAATCGATACCCTTGTCGGAATTTTGCAAAAAAAGTGTGATGTTAAGATATATTCAATAGGGGACAGGCTTACCAGTGGATTCGACGCATCATTCTCCGGCGTAAAAACTGACATCTCCTCCTTCTTTAACGAGATCTCCACACGTTTCTCAAACCGGAATGCTGCAGCCCTGATCATCGCATCCGACGGAATATATAATGAGGGAACTGACCCTTATTATGCAGCCGGAAAAATTACATTTCCGGTTTATTCAATTGCAATGGGGGACACTGTCCTGAAAAAAGATATCCTGATACGTAAAGTCCTTGCCAATAAAACTGCCTATAAAGGGGATAAATTCCCTGTTGAAGTGCTGGTTGAAATGAACAAATGTGCCGGCAGCCTGGCCAAACTGGTTCTCATGCAGGGGGAAAAAGTTCTTGAAACAAAGGAAATCAAGGCGAATAGCGACCATTCCATCCAAAAACTCACCTTCATGCTGGAAGCCAGGGAGAAGGGAGTTGTTAAATATACCTTGCAGCTGAGCCGGATTGAAGGTGAAGGAAGCAGGCAAAACAACAGTGCCGGTTTTATTGTGGAAGTGCTCGACATCCGTCAGAAAATTGCGCTTATTTTTGATTCCCCGCATCCTGATGTCACGGCAATTGAAAAAGGACTGGAAGGGTCATCTCACTTTGAAGTAGAACTGTTACGCACCACAGATCTGCCGAAATCTTATGACAAATATGATCTTGTAATCCTGAACCAGCTTCCGTCGGTGACTAATATCGCTGACTTAGGAACTTTATTCAGATCGAAGGTTTCGTTGCTGTTCATTGTTGGTTCTCAAACTGATATCAATGCACTCAATAACCTTAAGCAAGGTTTAACCATCAATGCCTCAAAAAATTCATTTTCTGAATCTCAGCCTGTTGTCAATGATGAGTTTTTATTATTCTCCATGGATAAAAATGACCTTGCTGTATTCAGGGAATTCCCGCCATTACAGTGCCCTTTCGGAACCTACCAGTTCAGTCCGCTTACAAATGTGCTCTGTTACCAGAAAATCGGGAATGTAACCACCCGGACTCCCATGATTATGTTTACCCGGGTTGCCGATAAGAAAGTTGGTTTTATCAATGGTGAAAATATCTGGCGTTGGAGAATCTCAGATTTTATGCAGCAATCAAATCATGAATCTTTTAATGTGATGATCGATAAAATTGCTCAATACCTCTGTACCAAAGATGACAAAAGCTTTTTCAGGATCAACATGAACAGCAGGATTTCTGAAAATGAGCCGGTCGAGATCGATGCAGAGGTCTTCAATGCATCCTATGAACTGATAAATGAACCTGAGGTTAACGTGATTTTCACAGATGCTGAAAACAAGACATACCCTTTTATTTTCAACAAAACATCAAACGCCTATTACCTCAATGCCGGGTTGTTTCCAATTGGTGAATATAACTATAAAGCCACTGTGAAGGTAGGATCAGAGATTTTTCAGAAGTCAGGGAAGTTCTTTGTAGACCAGGTTAACATTGAGAGTTCCAATCTTGTTGCCGACCATAACCTGCTATACCGAATCGCAAATTCTCATGATGGAGAAATGGTTAACCAGGCAGATATCAGTAAACTTGCCGATAAAATTCTCGCCCGTGAAGATATCCGGTCAGTGTCAATTTTTCAGAAAAAAATGTCAGACCTGATTGGCAACCCCTGGGTTTTTATGCTGATTCTTACGTTACTTACTGTAGAATGGATCATCAGAAAACGTGAAGGAATTTAAACCTGTTGAGGTCAAAATTACAAGTCCCTTTTAACCAATACCCAATAAACAATTCCGATCATGATTGCTGCATATCCTGACGGGATCAGGCATGCCACCCAGCTGACTGAATCCTGAAGCGTTATTCCCATCAGGTTCTTTAAAAGAGGGATGCTGGGGTATTCAGTTAACCTGAGTACTGCGTTTAGCGGAAGATAGGGCGAAATGTTATTTTCGAAAACAATCGGACTTTTAAGGAAATAGTAGAGGATCGGTTCTGCAATAAACAGATAAAGCGTAAAAAGCGCTATGGCAAGGCCTGTATTTCTGAAGATGAATCCGAAAAACAGGGCATAAATTTGCAGGGTCAGCATGGTGATGAAAAATCCAACCATGAATGCAGCCTTGTCGGTGATCATCGCCAGGGTTAGTTCTGAGGTGTAAGACATTCCAAGTATGAGGGTGCCAACAGTTAATAATACAGTCATTATCAATGAAATAATGAGGATAAGCAACAGCTTGGAGGAGAGGAATTCTGCTTTGCTCATGCCATTAATTACATTTTGCCTGATGGTTTTAAACGTAAACTCATTGGTGATGAGGATGATAATTACAATTGCCGGGAAAATCAAAACATACCTGATCGTTGCAAAAAAGGTGATATTCTGCCAGATCCAGGGAAAAAAATAGATCGTAATATGCGGAAAAGGAATCGGCGACCTGCTGTTAATACTATCAACCTGCTTATTGATCATAAACTCTGCCATTAACAGGCCAAGAGTAAGGAAGATGAAGTAAAGGCCGGTGAGTATCCAGAAAATCCTGTAGGTGAGAATTTTCTTGAATTCAATTTTCAGGAGTTTGATCATTTGTTGTTGTCTAATAATTCGAGAAAGTGTTGTTCAAGGCTGCGTCTGCGTTCTGCCAGATGGGTCAGTGTAACACCGCCAGACAAGAAAAATTGGTTCAATTCTTCAGGATCAATCTGACCTTTAAAGTAAACCTGGATTTTGTCCGGTAGCTGAACCATGGACTGAAATTCAGGATGCGTCTTAATTAGCCGGTTGAGTAGCTCATTATTTTTAGCTGATAGTTCATAAGAATCAGATATTGCAAGGACTTCACTCACTTTGCCGTCAAATAGTTTAACGCCTTTGCTTAGCACTGCAACATGGCTGCATATTTTTTGAATCTCATCCAGCAAATGAGAAGCGATGATGATGGTAGTGCCCTGACCTGCCACCAGCAGGATCAGTTCACGGATATGTGCTATTCCCTGCGGGTCAAGCCCATTGGTCGGTTCATCAAGTATCAGCACATCCGGATTACCGAGCAGTGCGGATGCCACCGCAAGCCGCTGCTTCATCCCGAATGAAAATGTCTTAAACCGCGTATTTCTTCGCTCATAAAGGCCTGTAAGTTTGAGTACCCTGTCAATATCCTCATAACCAATATCTTTGATGTCAGCTACAATTTTCAGGTTAATTACGGGACTCAGATATGGAAAAAAATTCGGACTTTCAATCACACTCCCGATTCTTTTGCGGCTTTCCTTTGATGGAGAGGTTCCAAACCACTGATAAGTTCCGCTGTTGGATTTAATCAGATCAAGGATCACACTGAGTGTGGTGGTCTTGCCACTTCCATTCGGGCCCAGGATTCCAAATACCTGGCCTCGTTTAACTTCAAGAGAAAGATTGCTAACTGCCTGGATCTTTCCATATCGTTTTGAAATACTGTTGATGGAGAGTACGGTTTCCAAAGTCTGATATCTAAGGTGAGAAATCAATAAGTTTGAGACGCTATTTTATTAATGTTGTTACAAATTTGCATCCAACCTTATTCGAGTCTGTTAATGATACAATAAAAATATGGTAGGTTTCTTATGGATATCGGGTTTTTTGCCGGTCCATTCAGCGATGGACATCGACTTAATCACTTCATTCATACCGGAGATATCTGTTGCAAGGCACAGCCTTGTATCAGGTTTACAAACATTGATGAGGGAATCGAAGACCTGTATGTTACGGTAAGGAGTTTCAATAAATACCTGGGTCTGATCCTTTTCATACATCAGCCTCTCAAGTTCCTTGATTTTCTTTACCCTGACCATTTTATCCGCCGGAAGATATCCGACAAAAGCAAAGTTCTGCCCGCTAAATCCTGAGGCCATCAATGCGAGCAGTATGGAAGATGGGCCTGTGAGCGGTATGACACGGATACCCGACTCATGGGCTTGCCTGACAATCAGCGAACCGGGATCAGCCACACACGGAACCCCTGCTTCTGACAAAAGCCCGATATCATGGCCATTTAAAGCTGCAACAACATACTCAGTGAGATCCTGATCTTTGGAATGCTCATTAAATATCAGAAAATCCAGGCTGTCAATAGGCTTTTGGATTCCTGCTTTGATCAGGAACCGCCGCGCAGTGCGAATCTCCTCTACAATGAAATAATTCAATTGCCGGATAATCGCCAGCGTCCCTTCCGGAAGTACTGACTCAACGCTGCCATCTGCAAGCAGGGCGGGTATTAGGTATAGGTTTCCTTTAGCCATTTTTCATCCAGGGTAAATTTTCAAGATCAACGTTTCCTCCCGAAACGATAATTCCAACTCGTTTTCCGGCAATATCAACTTTCGACTCCATGATTGCTGCAAACGGAACTGCAGACGAAGGTTCCACGATGATTTTCATCCGTTCCCATAAATACCGCATTGATTTGACAATGCTCTCCTCGCTTACCGTAACTATTTGATGAACATGGGTCAGGATAATAGGGTAGGTGATGGAGCCAAGGGATGTCAGAAGGCCATCAGCAATTGTTTGCGGATTAAGTGAAGGAATAAATGTCTTGTTTGTAAAGGACAGGTAAGCATCATTGGCTTGATCGGGTTCTGCTCCGATCACTTTGGCCTGCGGAAGAAAATAGTGGACTGCCAGTGAAGTCCCGCTAAGTAACCCGCCGCCGCCGGCAGGAGCGAGGATCATGTCGAGGTCTTTAACTTCATCAATCAGTTCCAGGGCAGCAGTAGCCTGCCCTGCAATAACCTGTTCATTGTTGTATGGGTGAATCTCTGTTGAGCCGGTTTGATAGAGAATCTCCTGCAGGGTGGTTTCCCTTGCCTCAAGTGTCGGAACACAAAAACGAATAATGCCTCCATAATCTTTTACGGCCGCCACTTTGACTTTTGAAGAATTTTCCGGCATGACAATATACGCTTTTGCATTCACCAGAGATGCTGCCCAGGAAAGGGCCTGTGCATGATTGCCTGAAGAATGTGTGGCAACGCCGCAGGATTGCTGAACCTGGTCAAGTGATAAAACTGCATTGGTTGCACCACGGGCTTTAAAGGCGCCGACTTTTTGAAAATTCTCACACTTCAGGAAAAGTTGAGTATTGAAAAAGGAATTGATGGTTTTCGAGGTAAGTACCGGAGTCCGGTGAATATGAGGAGAAATCCGACTTGCAGCATCGAGAATCGTTGATGGCTGAATTCCTTTGTTGCTGATCATTTTTTTTGATTTGACCGGGCAAGGATTTGGTCCACAAACCTGTCACAAGCTTCGTCCAGTTGTAAGTAAACCTGTTCGAAAGCCTTAAGCTGATGATACCATGGATCAGTTACACCAAGGTTTTGCCCCGGATACAAAAGGTTCAGCATATAATCAACCTTCGCTTTGTCTGCACTGCTCCCTGCAAGTTTCATGATATTTGTGAAATGAGAGGAATCCATCGCATAAATGTAGTCAAACTTTTCGAAATCAGCGGTTGTAAATAATCTTGCTCGATGACCAGACAGGTCAATTCCCCGGTTCCTGGCAACTTCCTGTGCTCTCGCATCGGGAGGATCGCCCACATGGAAT
Source organism: uncultured Bacteroidales bacterium (assembly GCA_903926565.1). Classification (GTDB taxonomy): domain Bacteria; phylum Bacteroidota; class Bacteroidia; order Bacteroidales; family FEN-979; genus CAIVAT01. Next base: position 5,332 of record CAIYJU010000009.1, on the reverse strand, counting down.
GACTCGAACCCGCAGGAGTCGACCTCTGCAGGAATTTTGATTTTCCGTAATTTTTCGCGGAGAATGCCTTCAGCCATTGGCGACCGGCAAATATTGCCGGTACAAACGAAAAGTATCTTTATCAATGCCGTGTACCCTTACAGTTTAATCCGCTTGTCAAGCTCTTCCACAAATTGTCTGAACTGCTTGTCAGTTTCAACGAGGTTGTTCACAGTACGGCAGGCATGGAGAACGGTTGCATGGTCTTTATTGCCGCAATGGAGTCCAATGCTGGCAAGGGATGATTTGGTGTGTTTTTTTGAAAAATACATCGAAAGCTGTCGGGCCTGTACGATTTCCCGTTTCCTGGTTTTTGAGTAGATCATCTCAATCGGGATGTTAAAGAATTCGCAAACAACCTTTTGTATATAATCTATCGAAACTTCCCGTGAGGTGTTTTTAACGAACTTGTCGATCATCTGCTTGGCAAGCTCCAGGGTAATCGTCTTTTTGTTTAGGGAGGATTGTGCCAGCAGGGAGATCAGGGCACCTTCAAGTTCCCGGATGTTTGTATTTATATTATACGCAATATATTCAATTACTTCCGGGGAGATCTGAATTCCGTCGTTGTAAAGCTTATTATGGAGGATGGCAATTCTTGTTTCAAGGTCAGGAATCTGAAGATCAGCAGATAAGCCCCATTTGAATCTGGACAAAAGACGAGGTTCGATGCCTTTCATCTCCACCGGAGGTTTGTCAGAAGTCAGGATGATCTGGTTACTCTTTTGATGAAGGTGATTGAAAATGTGAAAAAAGACATCCTGGGTTTTTTCTTTGCCTGCCAGGTTGTGAATATCATCAATGATCAGCACATCTATCATCTGATAGAAATGAATGAAATCATTCTGATTGTTATTTCTGACTGAATCAATGAACTGATTTGTGAACTGATCGGTGGTTACATAAAGTACCGTCTTCTCAGGAAAATTGTTTTTTACCTGAAGACCGATAGCATGCGACAGGTGGGTTTTTCCCAACCCGGTAACACTATATATAAGGAGTGGATTAAATGCAGTTTTTCCGGGATTGCCTGCAATGGCAAAACCAGCCGATCTTGCAAGCCGGTTGCAATCACCTTCAATAAAATTATCAAAAGAGTAACTGTCAATCAACTGAGAGTGTATCTTGATTTTTCGTAATCCCGGGATGATGAAGGGATTAGGAATTTCCTTTGTGGTACCTCTGTTTACATCTATTGGCATAGGCACAGGCTGGTTTAAGGGTACTTTACTGTCACCTGTAGGTACCTTGATCGTGATTGGCCCAGGTGCTGCATCCGAATTGTCAACAATAATGCTGTATTCTAACCGTCCTTCTGCTCCCAACTCTTTACGGATGGTCTTTTTAAGCAAACCAATGTAATGCTCCTCAAGCCATTCATAAAAAAACTGGCTTGGAACCTGAATTGTTAAAACATGATCCTGTAACTTCACTGCATTGATCGGAAGAAACCATGTTTTGAAATTTTGATAATTTATATTGTCTTTGATTACGCTAAGGCAATTTCCCCAAACTTCAACTGCGTTCTTTTCCATTAATTAAATTACCATCAATGATTAAATGCCATACTTTGTCGTATCGTCATATTTGTCAAGGTGTTGGAAATTGCCCTTAAGCAAAAAACATCCTCTGAAAAACTGTATGATTTAATTAACAAATTTTGGAAAAAAAAGTGGATAAAAAAAATATTTTACACTTGATTAATTAAAAAAAAGTTTTCAAAAAAGTGATGCCAGTTCATGTATAAATGGACGTGATTGAAGCTATTTTACATCCATTCAATGTGTTGATTTTCTAACACGCCAATACAAAATTCACAATATGGAATGGTTATTTATAACGTGCGGCCTATCTTTCAAATAGTTAGGAAAATCAATAGTTTGACAACTTTTTTTTTGAATAAATTTTCAGATAAAAATGCAATTAGCTGTTACATGACCCTTAAAACAATGTCCCTGAGTCTGTTCATTCTGTTCTCAGTTTTGAATGCCTGACTTTTCCGGATGTGAAAGTTTATTTCACATTTGCTGGTGGCATTCTGATGAAGGATTTTAGCACCCTCTTCTTTTAAAATCCGCATGATTTCATTCATCATCTGGTACTCAAATGTAACAGAAAACTGAACCATGATGATTTTTTCAATAATTACCGCATGATCCAGTGCTTCCCTGGCCGCAGTGCGATAGGCATGGATGAGACCGGGAATTCCAAGCTTTGTCCCGCCAAAATATCTGGTTACCACTACCAGAATATCTGAAAGTCCTACCGATAAAATCTGTCCGTATATTGGTTTTCCGGCAGAGCCGGAAGGTTCCCCGTCATCATTGCTGCGATAGAGCTGATTTTCGAACCCAAGGCGATATGCATAGCAATGGTGATTGGCATCGTAGTATGACTTTCTCAACCGTTCGAGATTGACTTTTACCTCCTCCTCAGAAACTACGGGTATGGCTACAGAGAGGAATTTGCTTGCTTTATCCCTGAATACCCCGTGGGATTCACCCGCTACAGAAAGAAAAGAATCTTTTACATCGTCCATCGCGGCGAAGTTACTTTTATTTTTAATTTCGTGGAATGGCTCTTACTTCCAAATTGGTAAAAAATGTTATCGGGGATTTCGATGATACTTTAAAAGGTATTTACCCTGCAACGGAAATCAGGCAATTTGTCTACATACTTTTTGAAGAATACCTGGGGTGGCAGAGAACAAAACTCCATTTATCCCCGGATGCTGAAATCCCTGATCATGCCATGAACCTTTTTACCATGGCGTTATCAGAGCTGGTTAAAGGAAAACCTGTACAATATATTCTTAATAAGACCTGGTTCGATGGGATTCGGCTTAAGGTTGATGAACATGTCCTGATTCCTCGTCCGGAAACCGGGGAACTCTGTTCAAATATCAAATCAGATCAAAGCCGGAATATGAACCGGCATATCTCGATCCTTGATATTGGTACAGGCTCCGGCTGTATTGCCATTGACCTGAAGAAGTACTTTTCCCTCGCTCAGATAACGGCAGTTGACTGCTCCGCAGATGCATTGGATATCGCCGCTGAAAATGCCAGGGCAAACGATTGCACAGTGTTTTTCAAACAGGCAGACATCCTTGATCAGCTTCAATGGACCATGTTCGGGAATTTCAACCTGATCGTCAGCAATCCTCCTTATGTATTGGACAGTGAAAAAACAGCAATGCAGCGAAATGTTACTGAATTTGAACCAGATCAGGCATTGTATGTAAGGGATCAGGACCCGCTTGTATTTTACAGGGCCATTTGTGGCTTTGCAGCATCCCACCTGGTCTCGCAGGGATCACTCTATGTTGAGATCAATGAAAAGTTTGGAAGGGAAGTAAGTGAACTGTTCAGCTCTTTTGGCTTTAAGGAAGTTCGTATCATGGTTGATTTTTTTGGCAAAGAGCGATTTGTTGCAGGAACTTTCGAGGCATCCCCTGCGGCTTCATAAAATACTCAATATTGTCTTTCCCCGAAAACTGCTGTTCCAATGCGCACCATATTGCTGCCCTCTTCGATTGCAATCTGGTAATCGCCCGACATTCCCATCGAAAGCACTTTGAAAGAATCACTATGAGTAAAATAGGAGGACTTCAGTGTGACAAAATAATCATGCAAATTTCGAAATTCCTGTCTGACCAGGTTCATATCATCTGAAAAACTGCTCATCCCCATAACTCCTGCAATCGAGATATTTGCCATTTTTTTGTATTCGTCAGATTCCAGGATCAATCTTGCTTCTGCCATATCCAGACCGAACTTGGTCTCTTCACTGGCAATGTGAAACTGCAACAGGCAGTCAATTACACGATTATATTTGAAAGCCTCCTTGTTGACTTCCTTAAGCAGGTTAAGACTGTCAATGCTGTGGATCAAACTGATGAAAGAGGCCAGGTACTTTACCTTATTCGATTGTAAATGTCCGATGAAGTGCCAGTGAATATCCGACGGAAGCTGGGCATGCTTGAGGACCAGTTCCCGGGTTTTATTTTCGCCAAAAATCCGGTTACCGGCCTGATATGCTTCATTCAAGGCAGAAACAGGCTGCATTTTTGAAACTGTAACAATCCTGACATGATCAGGAATGGACTTTTTCAGTTCTTGTATATTATGTGCAATATTCAAAATCAAAAGGGTTTAGCGTATAACAAAAATACACATTTGAGCGAATGGGTCTATGGATTACCTTTGCATTTTTAAATAGTATGAGAAAAATCGTTTTATCCTTTTTAAGACAACTCACCTTCTGGATATTGTTTTTCAATCTGACCAGGCTGATTTTCCTGGTTTACTACATGAATATCATCGTTATTGAAAAAATCCGGCTAACAGAAGTCCTTGGTGTCTTTTTCTATTCCTTTAAGCTTGATCTTGCCACCTCCTGTTATGTAATGATCATCCCATTTTTAATTCTTTCGGTTCAGTCACTGTGGAGCCCCGGATGGCTCAACCTGGTCAACAGGATATATGCCGGCATTTTAATTTTTATATATAGCCTTACAGCCGTTGGCGAAATGGGCATTTATGCCGAATGGAAAACCAAACTGACCTATAAAGTGATTAAATATCTCAGTCATCCCGGCGAAATTTTCAATTCTGCTGAAACCGGAACGTTCTATTTACTTGTTGTGCTGTTAATTATTATAAGTGCAGGAACGATCCTGCTTTATCAGAAAGTCTTTTACCTGAAAATCGAAAGAGTCAGCCGTAATGTATGGTTCTCCCTGGTTTTTGTTCTTATTGTCCCGGTTTTGCTCCTGATAGGTTTACGCGGAGGGGTGAAGCAGATTCCCATTAATCAAAGTGAGTCCTACTATTCTGATCATAACATCCTGAATATCGCCTCTGTAAATAATGCATTCAACCTCTACATCAGTATTTTTGAGAATCTTCAAAATTTCAATCACGATCCGTATAAATTCATGGATAAGGCCGTCGCAGCCGGTATCATGAAAAAAATATATAAAACCCCATATGATTCTACTCAATCCATTCTTAAAACCAATCGCCCGAACATTGTCCTGCTGATCCTCGAAAGCTGGTCAGCAGATTTAATTGAAGACCTGGGAGGTGAACCGGGCATTACTCCTGAATTTAAGAAATTGGAGAAAAACGGGATCTTGTTTACCCAGGTATATGCATCAGGGGCTCGTTCAGAACAGGGAATGGCTTCGATTTTCGGTGGATTCCCCGCCCATCCGGTCAGCTCCATAACAGTCCAGCCCGATAAATTCGTCAAATTGCCAGGTATCGTCAAAGTCCTTAAAACCGCGGGT
>CAIYJU010000008.1 GCA_903926565.1 uncultured Bacteroidales bacterium | reverse complement strand
TTTTTTATATAAAAATAATACCCGTTTTGTAAGTTTTTCTTATCAGGGCTTTTTGAAATCTGTTTCTAATCCATGGGGAAGTAAATAAAAAAGTGATCCAGCTGAACAGTAACCAGATATCCCTTAAGAAGTGCCAATAGTATCCCAGGCAAAGTTAATAAATATGAAGGACGGGGTTGTATTATGGGCGAGTCGAGACGTTTTAGAATATTATCGCAATTATACCGAGCCTGGTACACGGCAAGAAAATATTGTAAATTAGAGAAGTGTGATGTGCAGGTGTCTTTAGCAGTTATGCGCTCACTTCTCCAGCCTGATGAGTTCGCCCGAAAAGAACCAACATTTATATTGTTTCACCAGAGTAAAAATGATAGGCATTGCCGGTTTTTTTGGAGCGATACATGGCAATATCAGCGTGCTGCAGCAGGCTTTCTGGATTAGCCCCATCCATCGGATAAATACTAATGCCAATACTCGCAGAAGTCCGAAAGGTGGTTCCTTCAAGTTGAATTGGATCGCTCAAGGTTTTAAGGACTTTTTTTGCAGCGATGGCGCAATCCTGGGCATTTTTTATATTTTCGAGCACCAGTGTAAATTCATCCCCACCCATTCTGGCAACCGTATCCACCTTCCGCAAACAAGTTTGCAGCCGGTTCGCCACAACGCACAACAAGGAATCCCCCTGGATATGTCCAAAGGAATCATTAACCACCTTAAAATTATCCAGGTCCAATAACATTACCGCAACGGTGCCACCATCCTGGCTTTTATGCTGCTCACGGCGAGCCCTTTCCAGAGCTTTATGTAAAGTAAAATCAAAAAGGTGACGATTTGGTAAACCAGTTAACCCATCATGGGTGGCAAGATATTCCAGCTTGGTTTCAAAGTGTTTTCTTTCAATCGAATAACGTATGGATCGGATCAACAATTGGCTGCTAATCTGCCCCTTAACCAGATAATCCTGAGCGCCTGCCAGGGTCGCCTGGAGACCGAAATTTTCATCATCATGCCCTGTCAATACAATGACAGTCACATCCGGCATAAACCTGCGGACCGCAATTAAGGAATCTAATCCCGCACTGTCTGGTAATCCAATATCCAACAAAATTACATCAAAAACATAATTCGTCAGACGTTCCAAACCCGAACTGAGACGGTCTACCCTTTGAACATCAAAATTTACGGTTTTACTTTCCCGTAATAATTCCTGGAGTAGACGACTGTCTCCGGGGTTATCTTCAATCAACAAAACATGCAGTAATTCTGTCATTGAGAATATCCAACCTGTGATGATGAATTTCTTTACTTTGCGGTTCGAGGAATATTATTGACTGATTGCCCTGCTTATGGTAATTTCGAAGAATGTCCATCCACGAAAATCCATAAACTGGAGGAGAGTAGAATAAGAGGACGGCTTCGCTGCCCGCTCAATCAACAGTTTCCCAATCTTTTTAAGTTATCTGATTAATTTCTGATTTACCGTTACTTGAGACGAGCCTGATGAAGAATACTC
>CAIYJU010000007.1 GCA_903926565.1 uncultured Bacteroidales bacterium | reverse complement strand
TTGAAAATAGTTATATGGATGTGATTCAAGCAAATCATTATCTAGATGAAGGATGTATATGTAAAAATTGTCAAATAAAAAGGAATGATATTGCAAGTAAATTATTGAATAATATAGATGTAAATGAACGTATTTTTCATAATGAAGTAAAAAATGAAGTTATGATAAAAAAAATGAATAGAGTAAATAAAATAAATGAATTTTTAAAAAATGTTTCTTCTAACAAATTAAAGTCTAGTACAAAAACAAAAATAACGAATATGGAAAATTTCATTGAAATTATGACCTTTATCGGAGCAATAGCATTTTTCATTATGCTGCTCGCCATCTTATCTTTGACGATATGGATGATTAAGTTATACAGAAAAAATGCAAACCAGCCACAACATGCACTACTACGAGGATACCCATTGATGGGAAAAATCCGATACATCTTTGAAATGATTGGACCAGAATTAAGACAATATTGGTTCAATAACGATATGGAGGGAAAACCGTTTTCTAGGTTTATCTTCGTTACTATCGTAAAGATGAGTAAGTATGCATCCACAATTATTCCTTTTGGGAGTAAACGGGATTTCAATGCTGACGGATTTTTTTTGCGGCCCACTCCATTTCCATTAAACAAAAGTGAACTATCGGTAAACATGAATCAAGTCGGTAGTTACATTTACAGTCTTATTGGACATAAGTTATTTTGGAGAAATGAAATAAGAATCCAAAAAAACCTATATGCCTGGGGATTTACAGAAAATGATTATATTATCATTGGAAAAAACGATTCTCATGTAAGTAAACAATGGACAGTAAAAAGACCATTTGGAGCAACAGGTATGTCATGGGGAGCTCTCGGAAAAAATGCAATCAGAACACTTTCATTTGGTGCTGCCATTAGCGAAACATGGATCAACACCGGTGAAGGAGGACTTACGCCACAACATCTCGAAGGAGCTTGTAATGTGATTTATCAATTGGGACCAGGATTGTTTGGATCTCGCAATCCAGATGGAACATTTTCTTTGGAAAATTTCACCAAAAACATGAGTCACGAAAATGTAGTAGCTTGTGAAATCAAACATGCTCAAGGAGCAAAAGTAAAAGGTGGTTTTTTACCCAAAGAAAAAAATACACCAGAAGTTGCAGAATTAAGAGGAGTAAAACCAGGAGTAGATGTAGAATCTCCAAATCGCAATCCTGAATTTCACGACACTCCATCGCTCATCAAATTTATTGCTCGTTTAAAACAGCATAGCTGTGGAAAACCTGTCGGCATAAAAATTGTCGTAGGTCAGGTAGAAGAATTGGATAGTATGTTCTCTCAATTTGCTCAAACCGGTATGCATCCAAATTTCATTACCGTCGATGGCAGTGAAGGAGGCAGTGGAGCTACTCATCAAGAGATGGCTGATACTCTGGCATTACCTCTCTTTGAGGCCTTGCCCATTGTTGTAGAACTATTGAAAAAATATGGTTTAAGAGATAAAGTTACAGTATTCGCATCTGGAAAACTAGTAACAGCAGATCAGGTAGCAATAGCATTATGTTTAGGTGCAGACTGTGTAAACACAGGCAGAGGCATGATGATTGCTATGGGATGTATTATGGCTGAAACATGTGACAGCAATGCATGCCCTGCTGGTGTAGCTACAACAGATCCAGAAAAAGAAAAAAATCTGGTAGTTGAAGAAAAAAAATACAGAGTTGCAAATTATGTACTCACAATGTGTCAGA
>CAIYJU010000006.1 GCA_903926565.1 uncultured Bacteroidales bacterium | reverse complement strand
CACAAATTAATTATTCTGAATCTAGAAATGGATCTTATAACAAATGTCCCATAATGTTCCTAAAATGTCAAGCTTTTCAATAGATTTTGAATTTTCATTGTACTGATAACCATATTGTCCGGTATAAATGCCAATATTTAACCCTTTCAGGGCAAATTCATGAGAAACCTTTTTCTTGTTAATCCTGTAGCTAAAGGTAACATCTCCATTTACATATGGGTTATAAACATTACTAAATGCGCGCGAATCATCAAGCACTATTTCATGACTGGCTTCGGAAAGTTTCTGGTCAATTGGAGTATAACGGTCTCCACCCTGATAAGTAAGCCTTAAATTAAGTCCAATCATATTATTCTTATTCCTGCCTGTAACCCAATCTTTTCCCCATACCCCGTTAAAACTATAACCCCGGGCATAACGTGTTTTACGCCAGATATTGTCTCCACCCATATATTCTGACCTGAAGACAGAACCAGCAAGCAAATAGTAGTAACCTTTATTCATGTAACGTTCAAGGGTAAAGTCTATTCCGTAATTTCTTCCTTTCCCGTCATTGTTAAGAGCTTTGTCGAGATAATAATCCTCCAGATTAAGGACAGAAAAAGAGGTATTGGCTTCTACCGGGACGTCATACAGATACTGATAATACGGTTCAATTTTCAGGTGAAGTATGTCAGAAATACCCCAGTCGTAAGTCAGATTGAAATGATGCGCTTTTGCCAGTTTCAGGTCTTTATTAACCAGTTGATTATTTTCATTCCTGACGTAGTAATAATCTAATCGTTCTCTTCTGCTATGTAATCCATAGGCAACCGACAGGGATTGCTTTGGAGTTAAATTCCATTGTACATTTAATCGGGGTTCAATCAAAAAGTTCTTATCCAGATCAAAATATTGGAGATTGATTCCGGCACTGGTCGATAAATTTGGAGACAGTGAAAAAACCGAATTACTAAAAGCCGAAAAATGGAAATTGTCTCCTGAGCTCCGGACTATGTTTTCCATAGGCATATTCATTCCATAATTCGGTGTGATGTTATAATCGAGGTTATATATTAATCCTGTTGCAGTAAATCCGCTCCTGTTCATATGTTTTGAACTGAATTTCTTATTGATAAAAGAGTTAAGTACCACATTCCAGCTCTTGTTACTAATACCTACGACCTGAGTATAGGAAGACAACGAATCAACCTGTCCGACATTCTGCATAATCCCGCTGTAGGTGCCGGAAAGAGATGTTTTGATATAGGTAGCATTGTCGATATTTAATCTATGTGTTATGCCACCAATGGCTTTTCCCAGTTCAGTTTTCACATCCTGCCTGTCTGCAAATGTCTTCCATTCATTTTTATCAAGAGATCCTGCTTTATTCCTGTCGGTTAAACCAAGACCCCAGATTGAAAATGTACCTGCATTACGTGTTGGGAAATTAAGTTTAAAGGAAAGATCCTGGTATTTCAAGTCAGCCCCCATTACTAATCCAGTAACAGAATACCTGTAATTAAAGATATATGAACTATTGTGATTTTTATTCAGAGGTCCTTCTGAAGCCATATCAATCCCTATCAGACTTGCCTGAAAAGTGTTTTGATACTTTTGGTTATTACCGTTTCGCATTTGCATATCAAAAACTCCTGATAGCACATTGCTGTATTCTGAAGGTAAAGTTCCATTAAAAAAATCGGAGTTACCCATTACCTGGCTGCTTAAGGCCGAATAGATGCCACCACCCAATGAGACTACAATATTATATGGTGTAAGAAATCTAATAAAGGACTGAAAAAGAGACTTACGGGGTGATCCAGCAGCTGCGATAGGTTGCCAGGCAGGTGAATTCCAACTGTGATCCGGAAATCTTGTTTGAAACCTGGGTGACCTGCGAAAGCTTTGCGCCATTGTCCAAATCACCTATGAGTTTCGACATGCTGGTGGAGTATTGAACTTTCACCAGGACCGGCCTGCATGCAATCAAATCGAGTGCCGTGAGGTTCGATTCATCCTCCCCTGGGAAAATGAATTTCAGGGACTGTTCAATCAACTCCCCGGAATCGGTATCCTTTGATTTTTCGCTGAACTCGGCTGTACCAGCAGTAAAGTAAATCTCCTTCCAGGATAATTCTGTCGGTTCAGGGATCCTGTATTTAAATGCGAGATGCCGGTGGAATCGGTCCGGGATGGGTGTTATTGAACTGACATCATCCACCGGCGCAAGGAATATCCTGCATATAGCCGGGGTCAGATTTGAATTTTTACCTATGATCATGGCATTGGTTTTAAGTTCTCCGTTTTCTCCACATTCGCCCTGTTCGCCAAATTCCACGTCAGGAATTCGCCGGACAATCAGGGTCTCTATCTGAGGAATTAATATTCGTTTTAAACAAGCGATGCTTACTCCTCATTTTCACATATCTCTGAAAGTCTTTCTCCAAAAAATCCCAGCAGTCGTGCGATAAATCATACTTTTCAATAAAAAGCTGAATGGAATCCTGGCGATCAAGGCCCATTACCACATATTTTGCGATCTCCCCCCGGTATGTGATCTTGAAGAATTTCCAGATTTCCTTGACAAATATCCGCTGCTTTGTCTCGGAAAGGTAATTGTACGACCGGATATCCTTCTGCTCAAAATATGGAAGCAGGATAGCCAGGGTACTTCCTCCAAAATCCTGTTCAAGATAATCCAGCGGCGGCCGATCCAAAAATACATCCAGAATAGTATTGAAGTTGGCTTTCTTCGGGAATGAGATCGGAGAGTTGCCATACATTGTCTCGAGGAACTTTACCAGGTAAGGTTCGCATTTAACACGGAGGATGATCTGTGATGCCATAGTATTGAGTGTTTGAGTTGGTTTTGGTCCTGCCCATTGAATCAAACACCAATGAGATAAGGAATTTCGGGCAAAATTCCAACATCAAAACTTTTAAATCAATAGCAAAATAAAATAGTCCGGAAGAGCCAGGGTGACTTGGTAAAAAAGTCAATTATTTTCGTGCAGTCGTGCTTTCGTGCGGATATTTTGCAACACCCTGAATATCAATACCCATAAAATTATAGTACTGAAAACGGTGCAAATCGTGCAATTCGTGCAATTTTCGTGCAGTAAAAATCATTGCCTAAAATATAAACATTCAGATTGTTACAAAATATTAAAAATCGTGCGCACGAAAGCACAAAAACATTCTATATATTTATGAAGTCTATTATTCAAAAAGAAAAAAAAT
>CAIYJU010000005.1 GCA_903926565.1 uncultured Bacteroidales bacterium | reverse complement strand
TAATGTACGATTGCCATGGAGTGGAAAGTTCTCGTGTAAACTGCCTGCATGCTTGAAACCATTAAATCTTTTGATCAGGACCTGCTGCTGTTTTTAAACGGGCTGAATTGTCCTGTTTTTGATCCCATAATCTTTTGGGGTACAAATACCGTTACCTGGTTACCTTTATATTGTTTGTTGCTCTATCTTATGATCCGGAAATACCGGTGGAAGGCAGTATGGGTAATCCTGTTTGCAATGCTGATGGTATTATTCAGCGATCAGCTTTCCAATGTTTTCAAGGTTTGGATTGCCCGGCCACGCCCTACACATGAACCGGGGCTGACGGGTTTGCATACTGTTAACGGTTACCTTGGCGGCCAGTTTGGGTTTTATTCTGCCCACGCCTCTACAAATATGGCCATTGCTGTATTTATGATTATCCTCCTGGGCAGGCCCTTTCCTTACTTTCCTTCTCTGATCCTTTCCTGGGCTGTCTTCATGGCATATACCAGGATATACCTTGGAGTTCATTACCCCGGAGACATCCTTGCCGGGTGGGTTGCCGGTGGATTGACAGGCTGGGGATTTGGTCGGCTATGTTGCTGGTTTGTTCGGAAACCAATTGTTACTTAAATTAACCTTATCCCCTTCCCAGTGCGCAATACCCCACCCCCGACCCCTCCCCAAAAAGGGAGGGGAGCGGTATGCTAATAGACGTTTGTGGTAGATTATCAGGAGTTTAATAGAGCAGCACCACTCCCCCTTCCCTTTTTGGGGAAGGGGGCCGGGGGATGGGGTCAAAAAGCAGGTAAAAATGATAAGTCCGAAAGAAGTTATATAGTAGACACCAAGGCGCGAATGGTAGAATACCTGGATTTTATATTTTGCACCTTTGCGCCTTCGCGGTGAAAAATTGCTTTTGCGACAACCTCACGGAGGTTGAAGTGCATGGGTTTATTCCCCGCCACTGGCGGGGGTGTTATAATGATTGTCAATACTGATACCTCGCTGCGCTGATACGAGGATGTTCATTAGGTAAATAATTGTATTTCATTGTTTTGACTGTTTTGTGCAAAAAATGTTGCATCGGATATGTCATTTTTTAATTTTGCGACGTTAATATAATGAGGATTGCTCAAAAGTATTTAACCCACCTTAAACCAAACAAGACGTATTAACTATGAATAATAAATTGAAAATCATATTGTTGTTTGCAATTTATGCAGTTTCTTTGTCCCGGACAACGTATGCCGGTGGCCCTCTTGACCCTGTCAGGGTGGGTTCATGGACAATCAATGCCGGAGTTGGCGTTGGTGCTCACTATTTCGGCAATGGCGCAGGGTTTGGACCGGCATTAAAGGGCTCTTTCGAAACAGGAATGTGGGATCTCGGACCCGGAGTAATCACCCTGGGTGGTGAAGCAACGTTCTCGTTTTTCAGCCACAACTATGGGGTTGACAACTGGAACGAGTCGTGGTTTAATGTTATTCTCGGAGCAAGAGCTGCATATCATTACGGATGGAATGTTGAAGGGTTGGATACCTATGGCGGGATTCCACTCGGAATAGGTTTTTGCGCGCATGGTAACGGCGACTATCCCGGAAATAGCGGATATACACCAGTTTATCCTTATGCAGGCATCTTCTTCGGAGCCTCCTACTTTTTTACAAAAACAATCGGCATCAACGGGGAGGTAGGATATAATTCAACCCATGCAAATATTGGGGTGGTGTTCAAGTTGAAGTAGGTTAAATCAAAAATTGAATTAATTTTACCGGGTTAATTCATGTTCCTTTGTCCGGTTGTCAAAACAAGACATTTCTCCTAATTGTATTCCTGGTCGGGATAACCTTCCTGCCACTGGTTAATTCCTTTGCCGGCAGACCAAAAGTTGACAGCCTCCGGAAAGAGCTCTTTAAAACAGACGATATTACCAGGAAAATCAGGGTCTATCTTGCAATTTCCAAAGTATTTGAAGAGGCCAATCCGGACTCCGTTGATCTTTTCTGGAAGGAGGCGCTTGTCCTGGCCAGGGGGCTGAAGAATGAAAAACCACTCGCCGATGTATATGCCCAGTCGGGTTTCTTTGCCCTGAAGAAAAACCTGCTTGACCAGGCATTCCTGAATTTTACCCTTGCTGCGAAATATTATAGCAATGCAGGGAACCAGGTTCAATATGCCAGGATAAGATCCATGATGGGAAGTATTTGCCTGGTCAATGACAGAATTGCTGATGCGATGGGATATTACATGGAGGTCATTGATCTTTCGGAAAAAAATCCGTTGGATAAAATTTTACCACATGTGTATAACAATGTAGGTAACATCTATATGGATTCTGATGATTTTAGCAATGCACTTGTATATTTTATTAAGGCCTTACAATCCTTTAGAAAAATCGGGGATACTGCCAATACTGTTTACCCGCTTCTTAACCTGGGGGAGTGTTATTACTATCTTGGTAACCTTGAAATGGCAGGAAGCTATGCCAGGCAAGCCTTGGAAGTATCGTTAAAGTCAGATGACAATATCCTTGAAGCACGATGCTCGATGATCCTTGGAATGGTCCGGAGTAAACAGGGTGATTATGCCGGGGCAATTGAACTGCTAAATACAGGTCTTGCCATCCATTTAAAGCATGCCCGCATCCATCCTGGTCCGGCAAATATTCAATATTCTGAATTGTTGACAAAATTGGGGTATAACTGGTACATGATGAATGATTTGCCAAAAGCATTGACCTTTAGTCATCAAGGTTATTCAATTGCGAGTTCGATGAATCAGGTGAGGCAGATTATGACCGTAGCCCAGCAACTCAGTATGATTTTTGAACGGCAATCGAGACTGGATTCAGCGCTGTTTTACTACAAAATATATATGTCAGAGGCTGACAGTCTTACCAGGACCGGGAATATTAAAGCAGTTAAATTACTGGAAGTAAGGCAGGAGTATGAAAAGAAGCAGCAAGAGTCGCAACTCAGCATGGCAATTGCAAAATCGACAAAACGTACATTACTGATTGTTTACATTGCCAGCGGGGTAGTATTATTGGCCGTAATTCTGATCCTTTTCCTGATGTTGAAGCTTGAAAAGCAGAGAAAGCAAAAATCCGACATTGAAAAGCAAGGACTGAATGAAAAACTTGAATTTCAGAATAAAGAATTGACAACCAATGTGATGTATCTCACAAGGATGAATGAACTGGTATTGGTCCTTGCTGAAAAGCTTAAAAAAATGGATCTCGCAGATGATTCAGAGAATGCAAGGATCATCAAATCCATCATTGGTGAACTGGAACGAGCCTCCAATCCGGATAATTGGAAGGATTTTGAAGTCAGGTTTCAACAGGTTCATACCGATTTTTACAAAAAACTCGGGGATCAGTTTCCTGACCTTACCCCGAATGAACTGAAGCTATGCGCTTTCCTCCGTTTAAATATGAGTACCAAAGAAATTTCTGCCATCACCTACCAGTCTCAGAACAGTTTGATGGTTGCCCGGTCGCGCCTGCGACAGAAATTGGGTATAAGCAAGGATGAGAACCTTGTAATTTTCCTTTCGCAACTCTGATTTTTTTACCGCAAAGGCGCAAAGGCGCCAAAGAAAACCAATATCGAATCCTCTTTTTTCGCGTCTTCGCGTCTTCGCGGTGATTGTTTTCTTCCATGCGAATCACTGTAATGTTCAGAAAATCAGTATCGATATACAATGTAATATACCTGTACAGCTTTTGTAATATGGTATTATTTGACTATGATATGATTCAGGAATAGATTTGCCTGTGAAATGTCCAATCTAAATTTTGGCAGCGCATCATGGATGAACCAAACGAAAAAACTAAACCGGTTACCTGGTTGGAAGATCTCTCTGAATTAATTCTGCGGAAGAGGGCAGAGAACGAGATGCTGAAAAAGCTCGGTGGAATGGTGGTTAATTCAGATAGTGAAAAGGATGAATTATTTGATGCCAGTGCTGAAATCAGGAAAGAGCAGAAAAAATAGTGTTAACCAAAAAACCAAAACGATGAAAAGAACAATTGTTACCATGATTTTCGTTATGATTATCAGCGTGATTTCATTCGGGCAGTTAACGGGTACAAAGAATATCCCGGGAGACTATACGAATTTAAGCAATGCAATTTTTGCACTCAATGCACTGGGTGTAGGCCCGGGTGGTGTGACCTTTGTGATTGCAGGTGGTTTTACAGAAACGTTTCCTGCCTTAACTTCCGGGTTGATTACTGCCACTGGCACCGCCGCCGACCCGATTATTTTCCAGCGGGGTGTCGGCGGAGTTAATCCGGTCATTACCGGCTTCACAACTGGACCAAATGTGTTCGATTACGTAATAGGACTGCAGGGAACAGATTACATTACCTTTGATGGCATTAATGTTGCCGACCCGACGGGCGTTATTGAATGGGGTTATGCAGTTCTGAAGGGTTCAGGGACAAATGGTTCGCAAAATGTAACCATTAAAAACTGTCAAATCACCCTGAAGCAGTCTAATATCAGCACGGTTGGCATCTATTCAGCAAATATTCTCCCGGGAACTGCTCCAACAGCGTTGCTTACAGTAACCGATCTGGCAGGAGGAAATTCAAATAATAAATTTTTCAGCAATACAATTTCCGCCTGCTATAATGGGATCATTGTGAATGGATTCGCCGATCCGAACGCTCCCTACGCATACTATGATCAATCCAATGAGATCGGCAAGGATGGAGGAAACACCATCACCAGTCCCGGAGGCGGTTCTACTGCCGCAAGCGGTATCCTGACAACGTACCAGGACCGGCTGGATATTGCATACAATACCGTCAGTGGCACCGTGGCCAATACAACGGGAGCATTTGGTGCGATCCAGTTGAATACCTCCAGAAACTCCAATGTGAGCGTTTACAGCAACACAGTGAACGTCACCTATAACGCCAGCTCCGGATCCTTTTATGGCATCTACAACAACATGGGGACCACCTATACGAACAATACAGCCAGCTTTTACAACAACACTGTTTCGAACTGCAACTCTCCGAATGCGACGAGCGGGAATGCCTACTATATGTATGTCAACAACAGTGCCCAGACACTCAATGTATATAATAATAATGTGTTGAACAATACCTATGGATCAGCCTCCACTACAAGCACAGGATCTACTGTTGGCTTTTATTTCTTTGGCAGTGCGAGTACCCTGCTCGCCGCGGATATCCATAACAACAATTTCTCGAATTTTACCCGTTTTCAGTCCGCTACCGGTACAGGGGGCATCACCTATTGCTTCTGGATTGGTATTGGTAGCTCAATTTCAACTATTTCCGCCCATGACAATGTGATCGACAACATCATCACACCCACAAACGGGTTGTTGGCAGGATTTTACTTTATTGGCGCACCGGGCTATAAGAACCTATACCGCAACAGCGTCACCAACCTGACCACAAATGCAGGACCTGTGTATGGTTGCTATTCAGGGGATGGTTATAACCAGTACCTGTATAACAACAAGTTCCAGAACCTGAAAACCAATGGATCGGGTACCACCGGGTATGTTTACGGAATGTATTTATCCGGTTCCTCCAATGGCGGTCCTATGTACGTGTACAATAACATTATTACCGAACTGAGGGCACCAAACGGGGCCAGCGGAGTCGCCAATGCAGGTTCAGGTGGTGCACTGTGCGGAATTTATGGATCCGGAGGTGGCTTGGCACACCTTGGCATTTACAACAATACAGTTTACCTGGATGGGACCTCCACTGTCGCCTCCTTCAATACCACCGCATTATTCCTGGGGTATCAGCCGGGTGTCATTGATTTGCAGAACAATATTCTCGTGAACAACTGTGTCCCGACGGTGGGTGGTTTTGCTCTGGCCTTAAAATCAAATGCATATAGTATTTACTCACTTGATATTGCCAATTTGAGTACCACCTCAAACAACAATCTTTTTTATGCAGGGACCCCGGGCGTCAGCAACCTTATTACCATGATCTCAAACAATGACGCCTCCTACTTTGTATATGATCAGACCCTCAACCAATATAAAACCCGCGAATGGCCAAAAGAGTGTAATTCCATTACCGGCATGCCGGGGTTTGTGCAAACAGGCGTATCGCCTTATAACCTCCATATAGATCTGGCGGGGCCGTCCATCTGTGAAAGCGCCGGCAAGACAATTTCAACACCCATTGCCATAACGAACGACTACGACAACGATGCAAGGTACCCCAACGCAGGTTATCCCGAAAACCCTTCCTATCCTGCACTTGCGCCGGATATGGGAGCCGATGAGTTTGCAGGGATTCCTGATGACAAACTTGCTCCAACTATCATCTATACGCCTTTTGCAAACTCTACTTCAACTGATGACCGCGTTCTGACAGCCACGATCACCGATATACATGGGGTTCCGAATACTGGTGCGGGCCTGCCGCGACTGGCATGGAGAAAATTCTATAACGGCACATGGAATTATGTGGACGGGGTTTCCGTAGCAAGTAACCAGTATACATTTACGTTCGGTGGAGGTGTGAACACAGGTGATAGTATTTACTATTATGTTGTAGCACAAGACCAGTTCACAGTTCCAAATGTGGGAACCTTTCCGTTGATCGGTTCATCCGGGTATTCTGCTTTCCCACCGGCAGCTTCTGTTGCTCCCACCACACCCAGTTCCTACAGAGTTATCGCAGGAAGATGTGGTACACTCACTGTTGGCTCAGGCCAGTATTATCCTACAATTACAGCAGCTTTCAATGATCTGGCAGCAGAAGGCGTCACATGTCCGGTGATACTGGAACTCACAGATAACACTTACCCAAACGAGACATGGCCTCTTTTCATCAACGCAATCCCCGGTAGCAGTGCCATCAATACAGTGACCATGCGTCCTGCTCCCGGAATGACACCAGTGATCGGAACATCAATTGCCACCGTTGGCCCCTATTATTACAGCATGATCAGCCTGAATGGCTGCCAGTATGTGACCTTTGACGGATCAAACGGCGGCGGCAGCGACCGCAGCATGACCATCAGCAATACTTTTTCGGGAACAGGTGGTTCGGCGGCAATCGGGTTGCATAATAACGGTTCGGTTGGTGCAGGCAATATCACCATCAAGAACTGTAATGTGAGTGCGGTTACTGATTATGTAGGTAACAAACAGGCGATAGTCTGCTTTACAATTGTAGGAAATGCAGGATATCATGACATTTTAATCACAAATAATGAAGTGAAGGGTGGCAAATTCGGGATACAGATTGCCGGGATCATCTCGAACATCTGCAATAATGTGGTGGTTACCAACAATCTGATAGGTTCATCAGAGGGAGGATATGCAATAACCTCTCATGACTTATCTGTGACACAAGCAACGAATGTGCTGATCCAGGGGAATGAGATCCTTGGCCCGCCTGCAGGGATGAGTGGTTTTTTTCTCGGGCAGCCAATTGGAATCAATATCCTTAGCGGAGTGACCAACTTAACAATCAAGCACAATAAAATTCATGATCTGTATTCCATGGATCCTGTTACTGCTACAGGAATCAATTATAACTCCACCGGAAATACCACGATGACTGAAATTTCAGACAATCTCATTTATAATATCAAGAGTGCCGGGTCAAATGCCACTTTTACGGGAGCAAATGCGTATGGCATCTATATCGGTACCGGGAGCAATTTTAAGATTCAACACAATTCAATATGGATGGAAGGGAGTTACCTGAATGCGACGACTGCTACGTTGTCGGCTTGTGTCAATATCAGGAGCTTTGTCACTGGCATCGACTTCAGGAATAATATCCTGAAAAACTCCTCCCAGCTTCTTCCCGGAGGTACTGCTGCATCCAAATCCTATTGTATCGCTGTTGGTAACAGCCCAACGGCCTTCAGTGCATTGGATTACAATGATTATTATTGTGATGGGATCGGAGCACAGATTGGATCTTACAACAGCGTTGATAAAACAACCCTGGCAAGCTGGCAGACAGCTACAGGCCAGGATGCACATGCCATCAATGTCGACCCTGTTTATACTTCTGCGACAAACCTGCTTCCCACGTCAGCGGCCATGCCCAAAGCAGGAATCTATATCCCTGCACTCCCGGTTGATTATGATGGTGTAACCCGTACGAATCCACCGGATATGGGAGCCTATGAATTCTCCACTGTTCCATCGATAACAACTACCGCTGCAAGCGATATTCAGGTCAATTCAGCAACATTGAATGGTACTATTAACCCAAACTCCATGGATGCAAGTGTCTATTTTGATTATGGGACTACCAGTGCTTATGGAACAACTGTAAATGGAACTCCATTTCTCGTAAACGGGGGAGTGGTGATAAACGCCAGTGTGCCTTTAACAAGTCTGGATACTTATACTACCTACCATTTCAGGATCAGGACCGTCACCTTCGGTGGTGTGACGGTTTATGGCAACGACATGACCTTCACCACGATGAGTACACTTCCTGAATACGTTACAGTTACAGGAACCGTAGGTGAAGCCGTAACCAACTGCTATAATGCCTCCAATACCATTATTGTTGCCGGCAATGGAACGACCTTTGATGTTTATAGCGGAGGGAGTACCACCTTGATCGCCTGGCAGAAAATATCCCTGTTGCCCGGCACCACAGTTCACAACGGAGGATATTTGCATGGTTATATTTCACCGGGAACCTATTGTCCTGCCCCGGCCATGCCGGCAGTAGTTGAAGGCACAGGTGAAACAACATCTTCCAAAGGCATTGCGCCTGCTTATTTCAGCATTTTCCCGAACCCGACCAATGGGAACTTTACCCTGGTCCAGAAAGGCGACAAGCTTTATGGCAATGTGAAAGTAGAAGTTTACACTATGCGTGGCGACAAAGTGATGACTGAAACCATGGTTGGTGAAAAGCAACATGATTTTGGATTCTCTGAAATGCCGACAGGACTTTACTTTGTGAAAGTTGTCGCTGACGGATATGTTGAAACAATGAAGTTGGTTAAGTTATAGACCTCATCCCCCTGACCCCTTCTCCCCAGGG
>CAIYJU010000004.1 GCA_903926565.1 uncultured Bacteroidales bacterium | reverse complement strand
GCCATCTTCTATTTGTTTTCCCATAAAGCTAAGGTACGAAAAAAACGGATACAATGGGAAAAACATTAAGCCGTTTTTTATCCTGCATCGGGCCTAACGCTTTGCTTGCAACAGCCGCAAAGGTGAACTTTTGCTAAGCCCCACCAACGCTGGTTTTGTGGCAGGTGCAAGCTCGTTATGGTGCGTTATGATTTTAATTCAATACAAATTTAATCGGTATAATGAATTTAACAGGTACCTTCTTATCGTTACATTTCCCTGCTTTCCATTTTGGCATTTTTTCTATTATTTTTAGAGCTTCTTTGTCTGCCAGATCGTATATTCCCTTAAGAATCAATTTATTTGTTAAACTTCCATCGGTTTCAACAATTACCGAAACATAAACTTTTCCTTGAAAGTCAACCTCAGTATTTGGCCAATATAGATTTTTTGCAATAAAGCTAGCCAGTGAATCGGTTCCTCCTGGAAATTCAGGCAAGACATCAACTATTGAATATATTTGCCGATTTGAAATTGAATCAAAATAAAATTTGCATTTTTCTTCAGTATTCTGTGCTTGAGAAAATGACCTGACTATCCAGAGTAACATGAAAATTGTCAGATAATATTTCATAGGCTTGCTTTATAAAAATGTACCATAACGTGTGGCCTGTAACCACAGCAAAGGTAGTACCTGAAATAGAAGACGATAAGCCTGCATTGTTGTGGGTACAGGTATGTTATGCACAGGGCTTTACTGAGTTTTCGATTTTTTTCTTCCTGAAATACTCAATTATTTCCTCTTTTGTCATCTTTGACAATTTTTCACCCAACCTTCTTCTTTGTTCACGCATAAATTCAACAGCGTCAAACGTTTTTTTAATCGTTGTCTCCATATGTCATAAAATCTCTTGGTGAACGGATTTCTATTTGTTTATAGCCATTTTTAATGTTAATCGCATTATAGCCTCTAATTCTCTGAACATTTACGATATGCTTAAAATTCCAGCTTATCAAAAAATCAGCCCGATTTATGGTGGCAAGGGCTATGTGTAAACAATCTGGAAGACTTGTTTGTCCTACAACTTTCTCCAGAATGTACTGGGTTGCCAATTCTACTGATTCTTCATTTGCTTCAATGAATTCTGTATTTTCAACTTTAATATTTTCCACCAATTTCTTAACATTATCGGGGGCAAGGGCTAACTCTTCCTGAGTTACTGTTGAAAACAGTAATATAAATTCTCCTTTTTGAAGTCTCTCAAGGAGTGGTATCGTGAATTCCGCAAATTCTTCATCGTAATAACCACCAAAAACGGATGTGTCTAAGTATGGTCTTTGTTTCATGTTATAAAGGTAAGAAAAAACTCAATTTTATAGACATTATTTCTGGCACCCGGTCTCCTTTGCCTTGTGCATAACGCCTTGACGGCAGCCGCATTGCGGGATTTACTTGGTGAAAATATTTTTACCTACTAAAGCTTATTAATCTGATAAATAATTGCTTACGGAATCACCCCGCTTTG
>CAIYJU010000003.1 GCA_903926565.1 uncultured Bacteroidales bacterium | reverse complement strand
TACACGACGCTCTTCCGATCTGTTCCGATCTGATTAACTTTAATCAGTATTGAATTTGCTACACCTTTTTTAAATCCCTGAGCAAGGCGGTCAACATTTGTCACAAAAAGGTCATCACCAACAAGCTGAACCTTACTTCCCATCTCTTTGGTCATCAGTTTCCAACCGTCCCAATCATCCTCAGCCATACCATCTTCGATAGAAATAATCGGATAGCGTTTGGCCCAATCTTTCCAGAAAGCAACCATTTCAACTGGTGTAAGTTTATCTCCGGTAGATTTCTTCAGGTGATAAACATTTTCCTCAGGAATAAAATATTCAGATGAAGCAGGATCAAGGGCGATGTAGATATCCTTCCCAGGTTCATACCCGGAAATTTCAATTGCCTTCATGATTACAGTCAAAGCTTCTTCATTCGATTTGAGATTCGGGGCAAAACCGCCTTCATCTCCCACATTGGTTGAATATTTGCCCTTTTTCAAAACAGCTTTCAGGTTGTGAAAAACTTCAGCACCCATGCGAAGCGCTTCACTGAAAGATGTCGCTCCAACCGGCATGATCATAAATTCCTGAAAATCGATCGAATTATCAGCATGAGAACCGCCATTAATAATATTCATCATGGGAATAGGAAGCGTTTGAGCAGCAACACCTCCAATATAGCGGTATAGCTCCTGCCCGGTAACCTGGGCAGCTGCATGTGCGGCAGCAAGGGAAACACCAAGGATGGCATTGGCGCCAAGCTTGCTTTTATTCGGAGTGCCATCAAGTTCGATCAACGTCCGGTCCAGCTCGATCTGATCAGTAACAAACATCCCCTCGATTTCAGAAGCAATAAGGGTATTTACGTTCTGAACAGCCTGGAGTACACCTTTTCCAAGGTAAACTTTCTTATCGCCATCCCGCAGTTCAACTGCCTCATGAACACCTGTTGAGGCACCCGACGGCACTGCTGCACGTCCAATGATACCACTTTCAGTAATGACATCGACTTCAATAGTCGGATTTCCCCTTGAGTCCAGAATCTGCCTGGCGTGGGTTGATAAAATAGTACTCATAGTTGTATTTTTATAGTGTTAAAATTAGTAAACGAAAAAGGACAACATAATTTCTCATGTCATCCTTTTCCTGTATTCAGTATAAATATGATGTTTTCAAGGTTTAAGCTTCAGGTTTTTCTTCTGCGGCTTCATCCTGAACATCTGGTTCCACTTCGGCTAAAGGTTCTTCAACTTTTTCAGCCACCTTAACCGGTTTTTCCTCAACTACGGGCTCAGTTTCAACTGCAGCTTTTGTCGCTGGTTTGACCTCCGCAGCATCACCTTCTTTTTTCTTGGTACCGGCTCTTCTTCTGCGGGTTGCTTTTGCTTTGCCATCATCTTTAACCGACAACATGGCTTCGTTATAATCAACCAATTCGATCAGGCACATTTCAGCATTATCTCCAAACCGGTTCCCGGTTTTCAGAATGCGGGTATAACCTCCGGGACGATCCATGATTTTCTTTGAAATCTCACGAAAAAGCTCAGTAACAGCCTCTTTACTTTGAAGGTAGCTAAATACAGTACGCCTTGAATGAGTAGTATCCTCTTTTGATTTCGTCAGGAGAGGCTCAACAAAAACCCTCAATGCTTTTGCCTTTGCAACAGTGGTATGTATCCTTTTATGCATGATCAGAGAAGCAGCCATATTTGAAAGCATGGCTTTCCTGTGTGCACTTTTTCTTCCTAAATGATTGAATTTCTTTTGGTGTCTCATCGCAATTAATCCTTATCTAATTTATATTTCGTCGTGTTCATACCAAATTCAAGACCCTTTGATTTTACCAGTTCCTCGAGTTCGGTAAGTGATTTTTTTCCAAAGTTGCGAAACTTCAGCAAGTCATTTTTATTGAAAGCGACCAGATCACCCAGGTATTCGACATCCGCTGCTTTCAAACAGTTTAATGCCCTGACAGAAAGGTCCATGTCAACCAGTTTGGTTTTCAACAATTGACGGATATGCAGTGAAGTTTCATCAAACTCTTCAGCCACAGCCTTTTCTGAAGAATCAAGTGTGATTCGTTCATCAGAGAACAGCATGAAGTGATGAATCAGAATTTTAGCTGCCTCTTTTAACGCATTCTTAGGCTGAATAGAACCATCGGTAATAACTTCCATGACAAGCTTCTCGTAGTCGGTCTTCTGTTCAACCCGAAAATTTTCAACATTGAAAGTCACATTTTTAATCGGTGTGTGAACTGAATCGATAGCGATCCGGCCTAAAGAGGAGCTCAAAGTCTTATTCTCCTCAGCAGGAATATATCCACGACCCTTATCAATTGAAAGCTCAACTGTCAGCTTCACATTGGCTTCCATGTGACAGATCACTATCTCCGGATTCAGAACCTGGAAAACCGATAAAAACTTATTAATATCACCTGCTTTGAAATCCTTCTGCTGAGCGATAATCACGGATACTTTTTCTGAATTTTCAGATTCAATTAAACGTTTGAATCTAATTTGCTTCAGATTCAGGATAATCTCCGTAACATCCTCAATAACCCCTTTGATGGTAGAAAATTCCTGTTCCACCCCTTCAATTTTCACCGAAGTGATGGCAAAGCCCTCCAGGGAGGAAAGCAAAATCCTTCTGAGTGAGTTTCCGATGGTAACACCAAAACCAGGCTCAAGGGGACGAAATTCAAAAACTCCGCGACTTTCATCAGCTTCCACCATGATTACCTTGTCAGGTTTCTGGAACGGTAATATTGCCATATTATTTTTTTTTTTGTTAGATATAATTTGTAGAGGTGCGGCATGCCGCGCCTCTACGAATAAAATTATTTCGAATACAATTCGACGATCAGCTGTTCCTTAATGTTTTCAGGAATCTGATCGCGCTCCGGATAACTCATAAATTTGCCGGTCATCATGCCACCGTCCCATTCAATCCAGGGATATTGGTTACCACGGCCAGACAATGAGTTGGTAATAATCTCCATTGATTTTGAACGTTCACGGACCGAAACCAGGTCACCCGGGCGCAGTTCCATCGAAGGGATATTCACAACTTTCCCATTCACAAGGATATGCCTGTGTCCGATGAGCTGACGAGCTCCGTCGCGGGTTGGTGAGATTCCCATTCTGTAAACCACATTATCAAGACGTGATTCAATAAGCTGTAACAATACCTCACCTGTGACACCACCTTTACGGGCTGCTTTCAAAAAAATATTCCTAAACTGACGCTCAAGGATACCATAGGTATATTTGGCCTTCTGTTTTTCCATAAGCTGGGTGCCGTACTCCGAAACCTTAGCTCTGCGCTTGGTTTGACCGTGCATCCCCGGTGGATAATTCTTCTTTTCATAACTTTTATCAGGTCCAAAAATTGGATCTCTGAACCTTCTTGCAATTCTGGATTTTGGACCAATGTATCTTGCCATGGTAATTGATATAATTAAGTGTTAAACTCTTCTTCTTTTCGGCGGACGGCATCCGTTATGAGGAAGCGGAGTGATGTCCACAATCTCCATAACTTCAATACCGGCGGTATGAAGGGTGCGAATTGCCGACTCGCGACCAGCGCCAGGTCCTTTGATGAATACCTTTACTTTGCGAAGTCCAAGGTCAAACGCAACTTTGGAAGCATCCTGGGCAGCCATCTGTGCTGCGTAAGGCGTATTCTTTTTGGAACCCTTAAAACCCATCTTACCCGCAGAAGACCAGCTGATAACTTGTCCGCCATTGTTGGTAAGGGTAATAATGAGGTTGTTGAATGAAGCGTTGACATACGCTTTTCCTATTGTGTCAACTTTTACAACCCTTTTCTTTGAACTTTTTTCAGTCTTTGCCATATATTAATTTACTACGTGCATGAACGATTAACCCTTGGTTGCCTTCTTCTTGTTGGCAACGGTTTTTTTCCTGCCCTTGCGGGTACGTGCATTGTTCTTGGTACTTTGTCCGCGAACAGGCAATCCTAAACGGTGGCGGATTCCACGATAGCATCCGATATCCATCAATCGTTTGATATTCATCTGAACCTCAGAACGTAAAGCTCCTTCGATTTTAAAATTATCATTGATGACAGCACGGATCTTATTCTGCTCCTCGTCGTTCCAGTCCTGAACTTTTTTATTTCTGTCCACGCCTGCCACATCAAGGATCTTTTGAGCATTGCTTCTTCCAATACCGAAGATATAGGTCAGCCCAATTTCACCCCGTTTATACTTAGGTAAGTCAATACCTGCAATTCTGGCCATATTAATCCAATTTTATGTTTGTAATACCTTAACCTTGTCTTTGTTTAAACTTCGGATTTTTTTTGTTAATGACATATAATTTGCCATTTCTACGAACGATCTTGCAATCAGCAGATCTTTTCTTAATTGATGTTCTTACTTTCATTCTACGTTTACTTTATGTCTATTGATACCTGAACGTAATTCTTCCCTTTGATAAATCGTATGGTGACATTTCTATCCTCACCCTGTCGCCAGGAAGGATTTTTATGTAGTGCATCCTCATTTTGCCAGAAATATGAGCTGTTATTACATGCCCATTTTCTAATTCAACACGGAACATTGCATTGCCGAGGGATTCAATGACCGTGCCGTCTTGTTGTATTGATGATTGTTTTGCCATACTATATACTACTATTTCCTAAAACTTCTTCAATATAACGGAAAGTGGAGAGAATCTCAGCCTTTTCCTTTCTAACTGCAACCGTAAGCTCAAAATGAGCAGAAGGCATTTTATCTGCAGTTCGAATCGTCCATCCATCACCATCCTGAACAACCGTCTTTGTTCCCATATTGATCATGGGCTCAATGCAAATTGTAAGTCCGACCGGCATCTTTACACCTGCTCCCCGTTTTCCGTAATTCGGAACATCAGGTTTTTCATGTAGTTGATTTCCGATGCCGTGCCCTACAAGTTCTCTCACTACTGAATAGCCAAAACCTTCAACATATTCTTGTACGGCTGCACTAATATCGCCAACCCTCCTTCCGGCAACTGCAAACTCAATTGCCCTGTATAAGGATTCTTTTGTTCGCTTTAACAGGTTAAGAACTTCTACAGATACCTCCCCAACAGGGAAAGTATAGGCAGAATCTCCAAAAAAACCATCCTTTTGACATCCGCAGTCAATCGAAACTATATCACCATTTCTAAGAACTCTGTTACCCGGTATTCCATGTACCACCTCCTCGTTGGTGGAAACACATAAGGTTCCCGGAAAACCTCTATATCCTTTAAACCCGGGAACGGCTCCCTCGGACCGGATAAAATCTTCAGCAATTTTGTCAAGTGCCAACGTACTGACACCAGGTTTTATATACTTAGCAACTTCCGCGAGGGTCTTGCTAACAATGACGGCATTCTCTCTGAGTAATTCAATCTCCTCTTCCGATTTTACCGTCATCTGCTTGTTAAACATACACTACTGGCCGGTAACAGAATAAGAAGAACGTCCTTTTATTCTGCCGGATTTAGTCAGACCATCATAATGACGCATCAGCAGATGGCTTTCAATTTGCTGCAATGTATCAAGGACGACCCCAACCAGAATCAGTAAAGATGTTCCTCCGTAAAATTGGGCAAACTGGGATGTGACTCCAACCATCCCTACCAAAGCAGGCATGACTGCAACAAAGCCAAGAAAAATTGAACCAGGCAGTGTAATACGTGACATCACGTCATCAATGAACTCAGCAGTTTTCTTCCCAGGCTTAACACCCGGAATGAATCCACCGTTTTTCTTCATATCCTCAGCCATCTGATTTGGATTAACCGTAATGGCAGTGTAAAAATAGGTAAACAGGATAATAAGAATAAAGAAGGTAAGGTTATAGACAGGTCCGTGGATATCGGTAAAAACCCTGGCAAACCCGGTAAGGGTTTCGTTGCTGGCAAATCCGGCAATGGTTAATGGCAGGAACATAATAGCCTGGGCAAAAATGATTGGCATTACCCCGGCAGCATTTACCTTTAACGGAATATACTGACGAACACCCCCGTATTGTTTGTTGCCAACAATACGCTTTGCATATTGGACAGGTATTTTTCGTGTTCCCTGAACCAGAAGTATTGTAACCAGGACCACAAGAACCAGAAATGCAATTTCAACAACAAAGAAGACCAGACCTCCGCCCTTCTGCTCCATTCTTGAAACCAGTTCACCAAACAAAGCAAAAGGCAACCGTGCAATAATTCCAATCATAATGATCAGCGAAATACCATTTCCAATTCCTTTATCAGTGATACGTTCACCAAGCCACATAACAAACAGTGAACCAGCTGTTAGGATAATAATCGAAGATATTCCAAAGAAGGAAAATACCGAATGATGTGTTACATTGGGGTTAAACGGTGAAATCGCCTCTGCGGGTAATTGCGATGCCAGGTTAGCAATGTAAGCAGGTGATTGGAAAATTAAGATAATCACGGTGAGATACCTGGTCATCTGGTTGATCTTTTTACGTCCGCTTTCACCCTCTTTCTGCAGTTTCTGGAAATATGGAATTGCCATACCCAGCAACTGCATCACGATGGATGCAGAGATATAAGGCATAATTCCCAGTGCGAAAATAGAAGCATTGGAAAATGCGCCACCGGAAAACATATTTAACAGCCCCAACAACCCAGATTTGGTTTGATTCTGAAGGCTGGCAAGCATACTTGGGTCAACACCAGGAAGTACGACATAAGATCCCAGACGATATATCAGGATGATTCCGATTGTATAGAGAATTCTCTTACGGAGATCTTCAATCTTCCAGATGTTTCGAATGGTTTGAATCAGTTTTTTCATTCAAACAAGTTTAAAGTGTGTTAGCTACTCCACCTAATTCTTCTATTGCTTTTCGGGCGGTAGCCGAGAAAGCATGGACGGTAATTTCGAGTTTGGCCTTTAATTCACCACGTCCCAAAATTTTAATCCTTTCATTTTTCGAAACATATCCGCTTTGAATCAGTACATCACGTGTGATAACAGTGACTCCCTTATTCTCAGTGATCTGCTGCAAAACGTCAAGATTTATCCCTTTATATTCAACCCGGTTGAAATTCTTGAACCCGAATTTTGGTACGCGTCTGACCAGAGACATCTGACCGCCTTCAAACCCCACTTTTTTGGAGTATCCGGAACGTGATTTTGCTCCTTTGTGTCCACGGGTGGATGTGCCACCGTGTCCGGAACCTTGTCCCCTG
Source organism: uncultured Bacteroidales bacterium (assembly GCA_903926565.1). Classification (GTDB taxonomy): domain Bacteria; phylum Bacteroidota; class Bacteroidia; order Bacteroidales; family FEN-979; genus CAIVAT01. Next base: position 4,184 of record CAIYJU010000003.1, on the reverse strand, counting down.
CCAATGCGCTTTACCTTCTTTGTCGAACCTTTTGCCGGCTTAAGATTGCTTAAATCCATTTCAGTATCGTTTTTCTTTTGTTATACTTTTTCAAATGTAACCAGGTGCAGTACCTTGTTTACCATGCCCAGAATCTGAGGCGTAGCATCATGTTCCACTGTATGGCGAATCCGTTTTAACCCTAATGCTTCGAGGGTACGTTTCTGACGCAAAGGTCTTCCGATTCCACTGCGTACCTGTGTTATTTTAATTTTTTCCATTGTTCAAAACAGCCTTTAATAATATAAAACTAGCCATTAAATACTTGATTCAGCTCAATTCCTCTGAGTTGTGCGATCGTGTAAGGATCCCTCAGCTTGATCAGGGCATTGATGGTTGCTTTCACAACACTGTGCGGGTTGGATGATCCCTTTGATTTCGCAAGAACGTCCTTCACCCCAACACTTTCCAGTACGGCACGCATAGCACCACCGGCAATAACTCCGGTTCCCGGTGCAGCCGGTTTAAGATATACAAGTGCACCACTATATTTGCCTAACTGATCATGAGGGATCGTACCTTTTAAAATTGGCACTTTTATCAGGTTCTTTTTAGCGTCGTCAACACCTTTGGCAATTGCTGCGGTGACTTCCTTTGCCTTTCCAAGGCCATACCCAACAACACCGTTCTCATTACCTACCACAACAATGGCGGAAAAGCTGAATGTCCGGCCTCCTTTGGTTACCTTGGTCACGCGCTGAATGCTTACCAGGCGATCTTTAAATTCGATTTCGCTCGACTTTACTCTCTTTACATTAACGTTTGTCATATCTTCCTTAGAATTTTAGGCCACCTTCCCTGGCAGCATCGGCCAAAGATTTTACCCTGCCATGATATAAATAACCATTCCGATCAAAAACAACCTTTTCAATACCAGCCTGGATAGCCTTTTCAGCAACAAACTTTCCAACTTTTTTTGCCATGTCAGTCTTGGTACCTGTCTGATCTTTCATTCCTTTTTCCATGGACGAAGCAGCAACAAGTGTTTTACCAGCCTGATCATCGATCAGTTGCACGTAAATACCTTTACAACTACGGAACACAGTCATGCGAGGCCTGTCAGGAGTCCCTTCTACGATTTTACGTATCCTTTTTTTGATCCTGAACCTGCGAAACTCTTTTCTACTCTTAATAGCCATTGTATTCAGTTTATAACGATTATTATAATCCTTTTCACAGCCATGCACTGAAGTGCACGGTTATTGTCCGGCTGCAGATTTACCAGCCTTTTTCTTAATCTCTTCACCCTGGAAGCGAATACCTTTTCCTTTATATGGTTCCGGACGACGGAATGAGCGGATTTTCGCCGCAACCTGCCCGAGTAACTGCTTGTCAACAGATTTCAAAATAATGGAGTTATTCTTTCCCTTTATTGCCGTAGTTTCAACATGAATTGCTTCAGGCAGTTCCAATAAGATGTTATGAGAAAATCCCAGGGCAAGTCCAAGTAATTGTCCGGTTCCGGTGGCTTTATAACCAACACCAACCAATTCCTGAACAGTTGTGAAACCTTCCGATACACCTTTAACCATATTGAAAACCAAAGAACGGTAAAGGCCATGTTTTGCACGATCATCCCGGTCTTCCGAATGCCGTTCAACATTGAGAACTTCCCCTTCGATTTTCAAAGTGATTTTGGGATCCACTTGTTGTTGAAGCTGACCCAACTTTCCTTTAACAGTCACCAGGTTGGTGTCGGAGACGGAAATCTGCACGCCAGCGGGTATTGTAATTGGTAATTTTCCTATTCTTGACATGTTTATACTCTCCTAATTAACTGATGTGACATAAAACCTCACCGCCTACATTTTGTGTGCGGGCTTCCTTATCGGTCATAACACCGTGTGAAGTTGACAGGATTGCAATTCCTAAACCATTCAGAACCCGTGGTAAATGATCATTGTCAACATACTTCCTTAGTCCGGGTTTTGAAATTCTCACGAGACTATTGATAGCTGACACTTTAGACACCGGATGGTATTTCAAAGCAATTTTAATATTTCCTGGACGAGGTTCATTCTCAATTTTATAATTGAGAATATACCCTTTCTCAAAAAGAATGCGGGTGATTTCTTCTTTGATTTTCGACTTTGGAATCTCGACAACCCGATGGTTGGCCATAACGGCATTCCTGATTCTGGTCAAATAATCTGCTATGGGATCCGTAACCATTTATTTTGTTTTTTATTGTTTCTGTTGAGACTCACCAATGTGGGTCCTTACTACTTATTTACTAACTTATTACCAGCTGGCTTTTCTTACACCAGGGATCAGTCCGTTGTTGGCCATTTCCCTGAAGTTGATACGTGAAACTCCAAACAGTCGCATGTATCCTTTTGGGCGTCCGGTCAGTTTGCAACGATTATGCAGACGAATGGGTGATGCGTTCTTAGGTAACTTTTGCAGACCGATATAATCGCCGGCTTCTTTAAGTGCCTTACGCTTTTCAGCGAACTTTTCAACCAGCCGTTCACGTTTACGCTCTCTGGCTTTAATGGATTCTTTTGCCATATTTTTACTTTGTTTTAAAAGGAATTCCAAATTCTTTTAACAAGGCATGTGCCTCACGGTCATTACGTGCTGACGTCACAAAAGTGATATCGACTCCGTTTATGCGGGTTACCTTGTCAATGTCTATTTCAGGAAAGATAATCTGCTCCGTAATACCGAGTGTATAGTTTCCACGGCCGTCAAATCCCTTGTCACTGATCCCGCGAAAATCACGTACACGGGGTAACGCAACTGAAATCAAACGATCAAGGAAATCATACATACGCTCTCCGCGCAATGTGACACGGACACCAATTGGATTCCCTTTTCTAAGTTTAAAGTTAGAAATATCCTTTTTGGATTTCGTGGATACAGCCTTCTGACCGGTAATCATCGTCATTTCGTTAATGCCGCTGTCGATGAATTTCTTGTCAGTATTGGCAATACCTAATCCCTGGTTTAAGCAGATCTTATTGATCCGTGGCACCTGCATGGGGCTTTTATAGTTGAACTGCTTTGTCAGCGCAGGAACAACCTCTGTCAGGTACTTGTCTTTTAATCTTGGTGAATAATCCATTATTTTATAACCTCCCCTGATTTTTTTGAATAGCGAACCAATTTCTCTGTTTTGGCATCCAACCGTCGACCAATACGCGTCGGTTTACCCGAGTTGTCAACGATCTTTAAATTGGAAAGATGCACGGGTGCCTCCATTTTTACGATGCCGCCCTGTGGACTTTTGGTGTTGGGTTTGGTATGCTTTGATACCATATTAACACCTTCAACAATGGCTTTGTATTTAGCTGTATCGACACGCAGCACTTTCCCCTGCTGCCCTCTCGAATCACCGGCAATGACCATTACTGTGTCGCCTTTTCGTATGTTTAACTTTTGCATGATGGTTTTTGTATATGCTTAGAGCACTTCAGGTGCTAAAGAAACGATTTTCATGAATTGTTTTTCGCGTAACTCCCTGGCTACTGGTCCAAAAATGCGGGTACCGATCATTTCACCAGCATTGTTGAGTAAAACAACGGCGTTGTCATCAAACCGGATATAGGAACCATCGGCACGACGTGTCTCTTTTTTGGTTCTTACCACCACAGCTTTTGACACGGTACCCTTCTTGATGTTCCCGGAGGGCAGCGCATGCTTTACCGTTACAATGATCCGGTCGCCCACCCGGGCATACCGCTTGCGAGTTCCGCCAAGTACCTTAATACAAAGTACTTCCTTGGCACCGCTATTATCTGCGACTGTTAATCTTGACTCTTGTTGTATCATAGTTATTTAACCTTTTCAATGATTTCGACAAGTCTCCAACACTTATTTTTACTCAGCGGCCTGGTTTCAGAAATCCGCACTTTATCACCCTCACTGCACTCATTCTTGTCATCATGTGCCATGAACCTGGATGATTTTTTAACGAACTTTCCGTATTTAGGATGCTTTACCTTACGTTCTACCTCAACGACAACAGATTTCTCCATTTTGTTGCTGACAACGATTCCGGTTTTTTCTTTTCTTAGGTTTCTTGTTTCCATTTTTTCTGTTTGTTGAGACGGGGCATGCCCCGTCTTTACCAGACGCGTTATGGTGCGTCTTTACTATAATTTACCAGTTTTAGTGATCTTTTCACCATTGAGCACACGGCG
>CAIYJU010000002.1 GCA_903926565.1 uncultured Bacteroidales bacterium | reverse complement strand
CCATGGCGCTGTTCCCGTAAAATCAATGATGATGGTTGTACTGTTGCCGACGCAAACAGACGAGTTTGCGGAAATTATGTTGGATGTCGGCAACGACCTGATACTTATTTCATGGCTTCCGGCAGAGGCATTGCCAATGCAAAAAGCATCCTGCACATGGGTAATCCGGTACTTGCCAGCCTGGGTTACATTCAGCAGATATGGATTGTCAGTAATGTTATAAACGGTAACTGCATTATCCTCATTGATGTAATAGGTGAACGACCATGGAGCATTACCGGTAAATGCGATGGCGATTGAGGTTGAATCCCCTTCGCAGATACTGGTGTTTCCGGTGGCTATTGCAGCGGTGGGCAATGGGTTTTCTGTAATAATTGTGTTTCCGGTAAAAGTTGACCCCGGACATCCTGCCCCCGAAAGTGCGGTGACCTGGTAATCGCCGGGAGCGGAGATATTCAGCAGGTAGGGACTTGCCAATATGTTGCTGACAGTTTGCGGGCTGGCGCCATTGTTTGTGTAGGTGAAGGTCCATGGGGCTATCCCGGTAAGTACAACGGGAATATCAACGGACTGACCGGAACAGAATGCTGCATTTTGCACTGATATCGTTGATGTTGGAATCGTGTTGTTGACAGTGATGACCGAATTGCCCGAAAAGCAGGTTCCGGCCAGGCTTGAATCAGACAAGGCGGTTACCTGGTAATTTCCCGGGGCTGATGCGGTTATCAGGTAGGGGTTGTCGCTGGTGGAGCTTATGGTCACAGGATTGGTGCCATCGATGGTGTAGGTGAAAGTCCATGGGGCTCTCCCCGTAAAATGAACCGGAATCTGGGTCGTTGTCCCTGCGCAAATGGTTTTATTTCCGCAGTTGATCGCTGAGGTCGGCAACAGGTAGTTTATGTTGAAAATTTCAATTTTACCATTATTCTCTGCAGTTATGAAAATTTTATCCGCTGAATTGATTGCGATATCGAGCGGGACCCGCAACTGGCTGATGCTATCTCCGTAATGGGCAAACCTGGTGGCAAAAATGGTATTTTCATTAAACACACTGACATTGCCCTGGTAAGGTTCCGGAACATAGATTTCACCACACCGGCCAACTGCAAGCCCCTGGATTCTGTAAAACTTTCCGTCTCCGTTTCCATTGGAACCGAAGCTGGTGATCAGGTTGCCTGCCAGGTCATAAATTCTTATCTTGACGACAGGAGTAAAACCATCGCCGATACCTCCGTGTTCTGCAACCAGAATTCTGTTGTTCTTTTTGTCAAAAGTAATTCCTGTAGGATAGGTTAAGACACCTTCACCAATGGTTCGGATTAGATTCCCCGAAATATTGATGACCGTGATCCGCTTCAGCTTGCTGTCGGAAATGTAGAGATTCCCGTTTGAACCAAACACCATGGAAGAGGGGAAAGCGGCTCCGGAATATATTTCAGCGGTTGTTCCATTTGAATTGACCCTGAAAATTTTCCCCGTGACTCCATCTCCGAAAAAGAGGGTATTCGCATCATTGATGGCGATGGATATCGGGGAACCTCCCGTCATGATCGACCCGGTAAAACTCCCGGCTGAATTGTATTTCCTGATCAGCTTATCGTACGCATCAGTTACATAAATATTGTCCATGTTGTCGATGGCCATTCGCACCGGTGTTGCCAGGCTATCCGTTATTGTTGCCGAAAAGGCAAAACCGGCGGGAGGCCCCTGGCCATAATTGTCGTTAAAGCAAACAACCAGAATGCTCAGAACAACTACTAGTTTGTAAATTTTAACCATGACATTCTTTTGTAAGTGATGATACAATCCCCGTGTTTATCAACTCTGATTCTGCAAAGGCAAAATCATGCAGATTACGTTGGACTATTTTTTTGGGTTGGGATGAGCTATTTTGGCTGAAAAGGTTGCAAAATCAAATGTTTTGTAATTCGGACTTTCCGGATTGTGGCATTTTTTGCAAAGAGCCTCTGTTGGAACGATGAGCCCGTTCTTTATGGACTGTGCCTGGTCTTTCATGACAGGAATGGATTTATAAGCGCTTCCTGGTCCGTGACAAGTTTCACAGGAAACACCCTCTTCCATCGTCAGCCCTGCAATCAAAGTTGCATCAACGCCGGCAGCGGTTGCATGGCATTTGAGACATTTTGGTTCTTTGGAAGGATCAGCAATGTTGTGTTCTTTGCCATACTTGATGGCTTCCGGGCCCTGCAGTGTTGCGAATGCTTTTGAATGCAAACTTTCAGTCCACTTTGTAAACTGTTTTCCCTTCTCTTCTGAATTATGGCACATTTTACATTTCTGTGCGCCGACATACTTGAAATCCTGGGAATGGAGTAAAAACCCGATAAAAAACAAACCAATAACAAGTGCTGATTTTTTCATAGTGCTTTTTGAATTTGTAAATACTTTGTTATTTCTCACCTTATTTATAAAGAACAGCACCCCTTTTGCAACAATTATGCCACCATTATTATTCCCATCTTAAAATTAGCATCAATGGAAGTTAAGATACGGTATATCAAACTTATAAGATGCGGATATTAAAAGTCTTTTATTCGGGGCGGCACGTTGAATGGTTAAAAACACGCTTGTCAGGTACTCAAGGAGACGCAATGCCGGATAACAGAGATCTGCCATAAATTCAATCTGCCAGAGATTTGGGGAGTTGTCTCGTAATGGTCTTATAATGAGAGTTTAACGAGGGCTCCAAATTTATAGCACGAAATTTGCTAAGGCATAGGAACAGTAACACGAATAATCCTCCTAACTTTGTATCCTCTTGTTTTTCTCCATGAAATCCAGTATCCTGAACCATCTGAAAAACCCGGTATTCCAGTGCCTGATATTGATCGCACTGTTCACTGCCGTTAAAGGTCAGGAACCAGCTGGGTTAATTGACCCAAAGTTGGTTGAAATTCCACAGGTGAAATGGGTAAAACAATGGCCTTCAGCAGATAATAAACAGAAGGCCCATGGTTTTCGAAATCGCTTCAATGCCATTTTTCTGGGCAAAAAAATGCCTGCATTAATCCGCCCGGTGAATGTTTTTGCGGTTGATAAGGAAAACTTTTGGGTGCTGGACCAGGAGGTGATGTCGATTTTTGGTGTAAAAGAGGGGGTGGGTGATATCCCCCACTTTTTGCAAAAGGCTCAATTCGATTTCTCATCGTTAATAGGAATTTGTGCCGGGCCATCCAACAGCATGTTTGTAACTGATTCACATGCCGGGAAAATTTATCGGGTTGCACCTGAAAAAAAAACGGTACAGATTGTAAACGATACCCTGTTGCTGGGGCAGCCCACCGGAATTGCCTGGTCAGCCATCACAGGTGAAATATGGGTTGTTGAAACAAATGCCCACCGGATAACCGTGTTGAACAGGGAAGGTGCAATCGTAAAACGTATCGGGTCGAGGGGTACGGCACCGGGTGAGTTTAACTACCCTACCCATATCCATATTGACGGCGCAGGCCTGGTTTACATCGTTGATGCGATGAATTTCAGAATCCAGGTGTTGAAAAGTACCGGCGGGATTGTGTCAGTTTTCGGCCAGCAGGGCGATGCTTCAGGGTATTTCGCAAGGCCAAAGGGTGTTGCGACAGATTCTCATGGGAACATATACATTGTGGATGCCCTGTTTCATACGGTTCAGGCGTTTGATCTGACAGGAAAGTATTTAATCAGCCTGGGCTCCCAGGGCCAGGGAGAAGCTGAGTTTTGGATGCCATCAGGAATATATATTGACAAGGACGACTTTATTTATGTCGCAGATTCTTACAATTCAAGGGTCCAGGTTTTTCAACTGGTATATAGTAATAAACAACATTGAACACTTTGCAATGCGCTACATACTGATCATATTAATTTCGTTTCCGGGCCTGATTTATGCCCAGTCCATTGTTAATTCAAAGCATAACCTTTCAGTGAACGGGCCGGGAGGAATGAGGTCTGCCGGAGAGACGGAAATTTGCCTTTTTTGTCATACCCCGCACACAGCCCTGCCGCGATCGCCGCTGTGGAACAGGCGGGATCCCGGGGTTACCTACACTCTTTATAAAAGCGCCACCATGCAGGCTTTGCCCGGGCAACCCGATGGCACTTCGATGCTTTGCCTTTCATGCCACGACGGAACAATCGCCCTTGGGAGCATATTAAGCAGGTCAACTGTCACCGGTTTTCAATCGGGGATCACAACAATGCCTGCCGGACTCAGCAACCTTTCAACCAATCTCCGTAATGATCATCCGGTCTCCTTCCTCTATAATTCAGCACTTGCCATGGCCGATGGCCAGCTAAAGCCCCCGGCCGCGATCCTTCCGCCGGTTTCACTTGAAAATGAGAAGGTTCAATGTACATCCTGCCACGATCCCCATAAGAACTTATTTCCTGATTTTCTCGTAGCCGATACAAGGAATTCGGAATTGTGTAATGCATGTCATCAGCGCAACAACTGGAATTCAGGCAGCCACAACACCTCCGTTAAAACGTGGAATGGCGTGCTTCCTGATCCGTGGCCATATACCCCGCCGTCAAGCACCACGGTGGCTCAGAACGGGTGCGAAAGTTGTCACAATCCCCATAATTCCGGATCAGATGTGATGTTGCTGAAGTACCAGAAGGAGGAGAATAACTGCCTCGATTGCCATAACGGGAATGTGGCGGCGAAAAATGTTGCGGCTGAATTCAGCAAGAGTTACCGCCACAATATAGGCAACTACCTGAATATCCACACTCCCAATGAGCCGGCTCAGCTGTTTACAAACATGCATGTTGAATGTGTTGACTGCCACGATCCGCATGCGTCAAACAGCCGGTCTGCGGTTGCGCCTTATGCCGGTGGTGCGCTGGCGGGGGTGAAGGGTGTTTCCCAAACCGGTACCGCGGTCAGTTCGGCAACCTTCGCTTATGAAGTATGCTACAGGTGTCATGCAGGCAGTGCCGGTTCTCCTCCTGCAGCAACATCCAGGGTTATTGTCCAGAACAACCTTCTCCTCGAATTTGCCCCGGCAAATCCGTCATATCACCCGGTGGCGGCAATCGGTAAAAACACCTCGGTGCCCAGCCTGATTTCTCCCTGGTCGGCTTCCAGTATCATGTATTGTACCAGCTGCCATGCAGGTGATGGCTCAGGTACTTCACCGGCACCCCACGGATCAATTTACCCCCACATATTAAAATTGCAGAACATTACCAATGACGGAGGTACTGTTTCGACCGGAACAACAGAATCAGCATCGGCCTATGCACTGTGCTACAGCTGTCACAGCCGCGCTTCCATATTAAGCGATGTTTCCTTTAAACAGCACAATAAGCACCTGCAATCAGAGGTCCGGGCTCCCTGCAACACCTGCCATGATCCGCATGGAATAAGCATGACGCAGGGAAACATTTCGAATAACAGCAACCTGATAAATTTCCGGACCGGAGTGGTCACCCCCAGCTCAGGCGGACAGTTAAAATTCGTGGGGATGGGCAGCAATCATGGCCAGTGTTACCTGACATGCCATGGGAAAAATCATAATCCCCTGAGTTATTAGTAATATTGCTTACGCGTTAAACTATGAAATGGTTATCTTTTCGGGTTAAAATTATTGCAACGCTGGTCATCGGGATAACTGTGTATTCGGTCATCGCTTTTTCAATATACAATTATCTTCTGAAAGATAAATTATTATCAAATTCGGAGGAGAATATCGAACATATTAACCTGTTGCGCGATCAGTATTATTTTTCTATCAGACAGCATGACGGCACCATCATTCGCCCGATTTTAAAAAACATGGAACGGAACAAGGATGTGCTGAGGAGCTACCTTGTTAATGAGAAGGCAAAAGTGATATACCCGGCAAACTATCGTCCCCTCGACAGCGACACCCAAAACTTCAGCAAATTGTTTTCAGAGGAGAAGGATATCACCATCAAGACATACGAAAAATGCGCCACCCCATTTAACAGGGTATTCATCCGTATGCAAAACACCCCTTCCTGCTACCCATGCCATAATCCTGCACAAAAAACCCTGGGACTGATCATCCTGGATTTGTCAAATCATGGCACGGAAAAAATACTCTCCTATACCTGGAAATTCAGTTTTCTTTATACCGTTTTTCTGCTGGCTGGCATATTTGCCCTTGTGGCGTTCCTGCATTACCGCTTCATCAGGCGGTCGCTGAACCACTTCCGGACAACGATTGCACAGATAAACCAGGGGAAGCTGGAGATGAGACTGGCCATCCCTGAAGTGAAGGAACTGGGCACGCTCGGGAGAAACTTCAATGAGATGCTGGACACCTTTGTTAAAACCAGGAAGGAGCTGGACTCCTATCATCAGAAGGAGCTGGAGAATTCTCAGAAACTGGCAACCATCGGAGAGATGTCGGCACGCATCGCACATGAAATCAGGAACCCGATCACGGGTATCGCCCGGGCCATGGAAATTATTATCGCCGACCTGAAGGAAGATCAGAACAAGCCGATCCTGGAAGAGATTCAGCGCCAGGCAAATCGTGTGGAACAGGCCATTTCCAACTTGTTAAAGTATTCCAGATCACAGGATATCCGGTTGCATGAGGGCGACATGAATGAGGTAATAAAATCGATGATTTTCTTTTTGCGGCATCAATCGCATGATAAATCCATCCGCTTTGATCTTGATCTTCAGGAAGATATCCCGATGGTTCTTTTTGATCATGAACTGTTGGAAAATGTACTGCTTAACCTTAGCTTTAACGCCGTAAAGGCAATACATGAAAGCGGTGTTGTTTTATTCTCGACCAGGTATGACAAAACCCGGCATTTCCTGCTTATCTCGGTGAGGGATAACGGAGCCGGCATTCCGGATGAGGTTAAGGATGATGTCTTTAAACCTTTTTTCACGACCCATACCAAAGGCACCGGCCTCGGTCTGGCAATCTCGAAAGACATCATCCTGAAACATAACGGAGAAATCTGGTTTGAGAACAATAGCGACACGGGATGTACCTTCTATATTACCTTGCCTGTTAAAAACGGAAACAGGCAATTTTAACTAATTTTAACTACATGAAACAGTTGAAAATCCTCGTTATCGAGGACGAAAAGTTGATCCGCTGGTCGCTCGAAAAGCATCTGAGTTCAGCGGGTTACAAGGTTATTACGGCAGAAACCGGAGAAGAGGGTATAAAACTGTTTGAATCGCATCACCCTGAAATTATCTTCACTGACAATAAACTGCCTCAAATGCAGGGGCTGGAGGTGATTCACAAAATCAAATCCCTGGATGCAGATACGGCCATTGTTTTCATGACCGCCTTTGGCTCGATAGATACTGCGGTAAGTGCCATGAAAGCAGGGGCTTCAGAGTACATTAACAAACCGTTTACTTTTGAAGAAGTGGATGTCATCCTGGATGCCGTCAAGCAAAATCTTGAAATAACCCGTGAAGTTCATGTACTGAGACGTCAGCAAAAGGCGACAGTAACATTTGATAACATTATAGGAGAGTCGCTGGTTTTAAAACAGATCGTTCAGCTGGCAAAAAAAATTGCAAGGACACAAACGACAACCATTTTACTCCTGGGCGAGAGCGGCACGGGGAAGGATCTTTTCGCGCGGGCGATACATGCTGAAAGCTCCCAGAGCACGAAACCATTTGTGACCATTAACTGTGCTTCTCTCCCCGAAACACTTCTGGAAAGTGAACTCTTCGGATATGAGAAAGGTGCCTTTACCGATGCGAAGCAACAAAAGAAGGGACTGTTTGAAATTGCTGATGGCGGTACTGTATTTCTCGATGAAATCGGGGAAATCAATATGTCAACACAGATCAAACTGCTGGGCGTTCTTGAAAACAGGGTGATCAGGCGGGTCGGAGGTACTGCCAACATTCCGGTGGAGATCAGGATTATCGCGGCAACCAATAAGGATTTAAAGAAGGCGGTGGAGGAAAAAACGTTCCGGGAGGATCTCTATTACCGGTTGAAAGTATTCCAGATCACCCTTCCTCCGTTGCGGGAACACAGGGAGGACGTGCCGCTGCTGGCCGATTATTTTATAAAATACTATAACAACCAGTTCAAAAAGAGTATAAAAGGCATACATAAATCGGCCATCGGATTGTTAACAAACTACAACTGGCCCGGGAATATCAGGGAATTGCGGAACGTGATGGAAAGGGCTGTCATTCTTGAAACGATGTCTGAACTTCAGGCAGACAGCCTCCCGGGTGAAATAGTTCATCTGAACGTACATTCCGAAGCCAGGAGGGTTGAAGCTGCAGAAGGACCTTCGCCCGGCGAAAAACCGGTATCTCCTTTTGAAATTGAGATCCCGGAAGAAGGCCTCTCGCTGTCGGGACTGGAAAAACAGGTTATCAAACAGGCGTTGAATATGGCTGAAAATAATCAGACAAAAGCGTCAAAGTTGTTGAAAATATCAAGGGATACGCTGCGGTATAAGATTAAAAAGTATCGGCTTTAAGCGCAATGGGGCATATCACCCATCGCCATGGGGGCATATGACCCAATGTCGGATTGTGACAGGTGAAAACAGTTAAATAGCATATTATCAGAGTATAACATGTGATGACAACAATCCGCGACTGTTTGTTAATTAACAATGTTGTGAATTTATTGGCTAATCATGGTTGTTTGAGGGAGTCCCTAACACATGCTAAGTATGAGAACCTATGAACAATATCATAACACGTTGACATACAATATGCTGAATTTTATGGCACACTTGTTGTAATTGGCTAACACGGAAAACATTCACTAACCAAAAAAGGACAAAAAACGATGAAAAAATTAAACCTATTATTAACGACCATCGCGTTGATCATGTTTGCTCAGATCATCAATGCGCAAATCCTCAATTCCGCCCATGATTTTAAATCCAAAACATGGAACACAACCGGAGAAATCTGTAAAGTTTGCCATATTCCTCACAACGGCGCCATGCTTGCAGAAGCACCTTTATGGAACCACGCATTATCAGCAGTAACCAATTACAGCACCTATGCCTCTTCAACATTAAATGCAACTGTTGGACAGCCTGACGGAAATTCAAAATTGTGCCTTAGCTGCCATGACGGAAGTGTTGCCCTCAATAACTTTGGCGGTAACGGTGTTGTAACACCCAATGTTTATGCAACCGGTGCAGCTCTGCTTGGAACCGACCTGAGCAACGACCATCCTGTCTCTTTTACTTACAATGACGCGTTGGCCACAACAGACGGCAGTTTATTCCCTCCCAGCACTGCTTTGTCAGGACTTGGCGGAACAATTAACGCAGATATGCTCTTTGCCGGCAAAATGCAGTGTGCTTCATGTCACGATGTACACAATGGTGCTACCGGTACTCCTGCACATCTTTTGATTAAAAGCAATGCAGCAAGTGCTTTATGTTTGACATGCCATGACAAATAGAGAGTGGCGTAATTCGTTTAAAACTAATTCTATGTCGAAGGGCGAATTTATTTCGCCCTTTGCCATATAATACAGGATGGCACAATTTTCTCAAACAATGACTCATTCCGGGTTGCCGATTTTTACTTATTTCGTACAAAATTTCACCTATGACCTTCAGATTTCTTTTACTGTTTTTTGCCGTTTCTCTTTTTCTCTCCTGTTCGCGCAGCCTTCATCCTACCGGTACATCGCCAAACCTGGTGATCTATCCGCCGCCACCGGACACAACCAGGATCCAGTTTCTCTTTAAAGTTTCAAATTCCAGCGATATTACAAGCAAGCGCGGGGGTTTTAAGCGCTTCATCCTTGGTGCTGAGGCCGTTCAGACGATTGGTAAACCCTATGGTGTTGCCATGTTTAACGGCAAAATATATATCTGTGATACCTTTAAACATGGGTTCGACATTATCGACCTGGAAAAAAATACGTTTACGGAATTTATCCCTTCAGGAAAGGGAGAGCTGAAGACGCCGCTCAACTGTTTCATTGACCAGCGGGGATATTTATACGTGGCGGATGCTGAAAGGAAGCAGGTCGTGATTTTTAATGAAAAAAGAGAATACATCTCCAGCTTCGGGGAGAAAGAGAACTTCAAACCGACCGATCTTGCTGTTTCTGATGGTAAAATATGGGTGCTCAATATGACAGGCCATCAGGTCATGGTTTACAGTAATGATTCATCATACAGGCAGTTAAGTAGTTTCCCCAGCGTAAATACCGACAGTGCAGGATATTTGTTTTCTCCGACAAATCTTTGTGTGACAGGAAACCAGGTATATGTGACCGATTTTGGAGATTTTATCGTAAAGAAATTCAGCAAGGATGGTAAATATCTGGGGCCTATCGGGACGTATGGTGACGGCCCGGGCCAGTTCACCCGCCCGAAAGGTACTTCAGTTGACCGTGAATCAAATTTGTATGTTGTGGATGCCGGTTTCGAGAACGTACAGATCTTTGACAAAAACGACAAGTTGCTGATGTTCTTTGGAGGTAATTATAAAGGCCCCGGGGATATGTGGCTCCCGGCCAAGGTAACCATTGATTATGATAATTTGAAATACTTTCAAAAATATGTAGATCCGGATTTTAACCTGAAATACCTGATCCTGGTTACAAATCAATTCGGACCTGACAAACTGAATATCTATGGGGCAGTAGAACCCATTACTCCTGAGCAGAAAGCGCTGAAACTCAAAAATAATCATTAATAGATTTGATGATCAATAACATGATACGCAGACGGATGCCGGCCAGACAAATCTTCCTTTTGTTCTTTGGGTTATTGATCATTTTGCTGTTCATTTTCTCCGGATGTTCCTCTACACATAACTATAAGACCCTCTCCTTCTTTTTCGACGGTGTTCCAAATCCTGCAGATAGCCTGGCTCTTCAGAATCATGATTCAGTCACTCAAAACTCAAGATTTACAGGGAAAGGAACAATCCCCGGCCGGGATGAAATTGCAAAATCCACGTTTCATCCACCCTATAAGGAAAAGCAATGCAATGTTTGCCATGCCAAGTCGGCCATTGGTAAGCCCAAAAGTGCTCAAACGGAGATTTGTTATCAATGCCATGAAGATTTTGGAAGGAAATATAAAAAAGTACACGGTCCGGTTGCAAGTGGATATTGCACAGCCTGCCATAACCCTCACCTGGCCGACGACAATAAATTGTTGATACGCAAAGGCCCGAAGCTATGTCTTTATTGCCATGATTCAGGCCGGGTGATGAAAAATGAGATGCACAAGGATATTGCAGATGCAAACTGCACTGAATGTCACAATCCGCACGGAGGTGATGACCAGACAATGTTAAAATAAATACGATAAAGTTGAAAGCAGGGAAACTACTTTTACTGACTTTTTTGTTAATGCATACCGTGCCTGGTTTTTCACAGAAAAAACCGGAGTCTTTTCATTTTATGGGTATCAGGTCTTATTCAGGAGAACTGATATTCCGCGGGTCGTACCGTGAGCAGGATCAAAGCGGGGATAAGATTTTTGAAAAACAGAACAGCTATTACTATTCAGGCGGAATTTTATTAAATGCTTCCACATACATACTCCATCCAAACTTTTGTGAACTTCAGCTTGGTGCGGGCTACATGCCCGAATCGAACAGGGATAACTACCTGGTGTCGCCCGATTTTTCAGAGGTGAGAACAATTAAAAAACTGAATGTTCTTTCCTCTTTCTTCAACGGCAAAAAGGTCAACGCAATTGCCTCTGCCAGCTATGATGAAAGCTATGCAAAACGTGAGAATATGACCAATGTCAGAACAACCAGCAAATACCTTGGAGGGTCATTGTCATACAGCAACAAGTATTTGCCGCTTACGTTTGATTTTTACCGTAAGAAGTTAGAGCAGACCGAAGTAGAAACAGGCCGGAAGCTGAATCTTGACCAGACCCTTTTTGAAGGCAGGGCCGAGCAGTCTTTCACAATATATGACAAGCAAAAATTTGTTTACACCCATCGGCTCGCTTCATCCATAAATGAAAACAGTTTCAATACCACAAATACATCGGATGAGATTTTTTTTAACAGCATTGTAGGGTTGGGTGCAAAAAGAATATTCACCTTCAACACGACCATTTCGAACATTAATCAACATGGCAGCTTTAAATACAACAGCCTCCAGGGCATTGAGAACATGATGATCAAACTGCCTTTAAATTTCACGTTTACTTCCAATTACAACTATAACAATACGAGCCAATACTTTGGAAGGCTGATCCAGCAGGTTTCAACAAATACGCTCACTCAGCAGCTCTATAAAAGTCTGAATTCAAGGTTCTATTTTGAATACATGACGCTGAACCATACTGCCTATTCAATGTATAACAGTAAAACGGGCTTTGATTTCAGCTATAATAAAAAAATTCCCTGGGGGCAGCTGATGTTGTCATACGGTTATTTCCATTATCAGCAGAAATTCAATAGTGATTCAGTAGACCTGAGGGTTGTCAACGAGGAGTATGTTCTTTCCGACAGCAAAATAGTTTTGCTGAAAAGGCCATATATTGACATGCAAACAGTTGTAGTTAAGGATGTTACCGGAACAATTATTTATCAGCCCAATCTTGACTATTTTCTGATTGCAAGAGGAAATTATATTGAAATACGCAGGATTCCCAGCGGGCAGATACCCAACGAAGGAACTGTTTTCCTAGAATATACATCAAAACAGCCAAGTTCATATAAGTATGATTCCGACAATCATAACTTTTCCGTAAACTATTCAATGCTTAACGGGCGGCTTGAAGTTTATTACCGGTTTGCTCTGCAGGATTACAAAAACCTTGAAAACACTGATTACATTACCCTGAACTATTTCACCCAGAACATTGTCGGACTCCGTGCCGGGTATAATATGATCAACGGGGGTGCAGAGTATGAGGATTACAGAAGCTCCATTCTCCCCTACAACATGGTCAGGGTTTATATAAACATGCAGAAATGTTTCAGAAACAAACTAACCCTTGTACTCAATGGCAACATCCAGAATTACACCATGCTGAATGAACCTACCGCCAGGGTTCAGCAATATATGGATATTACGGGAAAAGTAGAGTATGCAATCGTCAGGCAAACAAAGGTCAACCTCGATGTGATGTACCGCAAGCAGCAGGGGCGGGGCATTGACCTGGATCTGCTCACAGCCAGGCTTGAATTTACCTCCATCATTTACCGGTTATACCTGACGGCAGGCATTGAGGTTTACAAACGGAACTATATCGGGGAGAAGATCAATTTCAAAGGAACTTATATCCAGATTTCCAGAAAATTTTAACATGAGAAAGTGGTTGATTTTATTCGTTTTTCTACCAGTGATTACGCTGGCTGGCTATTTAGATCAGCCTAAGTGCACTGATTGTCACTCCGACCTGATCGAAAAGGCAATCTTGCATACCCCGGCAAAGGAGGGGTGCGAAACGTGCCATGGGGTGAATATCAAAGAGCATCCGGAGAAGGCGCCAAAAGGATTGTTCCTGACCGACTCCATTCCAGGATTGTGCTACACCTGTCACGATGGTGTGAAGCAGGAAATTGATACGACGAGGAATGTACACCAGGTGGTGAAAGATACTAAGAAGTGCATGAACTGCCACTCCCCTCATTCGTCGGATGTTAAAAAGTTGTTATCCGCCGACAAAAAGGCGTTGTGCATTAATTGCCACGACAGGGAGATGGATGTAAACGGGAAAAAAACCAGGAACATCAAACAGTTGCTCCTCACCAGCAAAGTGATCCATCCCGCGTTGAACGGGGGATGCACTTCCTGCCACAAGCCACATGCTTCAACCGAAAATTATTTGCTGATCAGCGCTTTTCCTACGGAGATGTATACTTCCGGGAAAAAGGAAAATTACGCGATTTGCTGGGAGTGTCACGACAGCGATTTACTTGATTTAGCCAAAACATCCACAGCGACCAGCTTCAGGAACGGCGAGCAGAACCTTCATAATGCCCATCTGAAAGGACTGCGGGGAAGAAGCTGTGTTATTTGTCACGATGTTCATGCATCAAACAACAAATTCCTGATTATTGACAAAATTGCATTTGGCCAATGGTCGTTCTCCCTTAATTATACGCCATCCGACAGCGGCGGATCATGTGCCCCCGGATGCCATGGGAAATACTCCTATAAAAGGTAGATGATGATTTGGTTTTGGGGGCAATTTGTTTGTACTTTTACCAATCAAAACCAGAAAATGAAAACAGGCCTTTTGTTTTTAATGGGGATACTTCAGGCAATTATCCTGCAGGCTGGCACTGTTGAAAAAACATTTTACTTTAGCAGGTACAAAGTTGAATCAAGGGGCCCCTGGCAAACAGTCACTTTCGGAAACACCATACTTTCCGGAATACCCGGTGAGCCCACCTTACCCTGGCACCAGGTAGCCCTGATGCTGCCTCCCGGTGAAACTGCAGCATCAGTCGAAATAATTGATGAACAGGAAACCGCTGTTCCCGGTTCACTTTTGCTTTATCCTGCACAGCCTGTACAGCCCACGAACACAGAAAAACCTGGTGAATTTGTCAGAAACAACAAGGTTTACGGAACAGATGGCATTTATCCGGCAAGCAGAACCGGGCATCTGCTCACACAATACCTTAATGGCTACTCCTTCGCACTGTGCACCTTTACGCCGGTAAAATACAACCCGGCCAGGAAATCACTGTCCTATTTCAGCAAGGTAACCATCAGAATTACAACCCGGGCCGATAACCAATCCCGGCTGGCGCTCAGTAACCTGCAGGCAGATGAAGCTTCATTGAATCGGGTAAAGGCCTTCGCCATGAATCCTGAGATGATGAAGGCTTACCCGGTCAGGAGAGCCCCTTTAACCAGCTACCAGTACCTCATTATCTCCCCGGTAAGCTTTAAGAATGAATTCCAGCCGCTCATCAGCATGTATGGAGCAAAGGGAATTACTGTAAAGGTGGTTGCCACCGACACCATTTATGCCAATGTTGCAGGAATTGATAACCAGGAAAAGATCCGGAACTTCATCATCGGCCAGCATCAGAGCAGCGGTATCGGATATGTACTACTTGCGGGGAATCCATCGCTGATCCCTTCCCGGGGCTTTTATTGTTATGTGATCTCAGGTGGAGGCTATTCGGACTCCAACATTCCGTCAGACATTTACTATTCGGGCATTGATGGAAACTATGATTCAAATGGAAATCATATTTACGGGGAAGTCGCAGACAATCCCGACCTGCTCCCTGACATCCCGGTGGGACGTTTCACTGTAAATGACACGGCCGAACTTCACCGGATGATCCGAAAAACGATCTCCTATCAAACCAACCCGGTACTCGGAGAGTTTTCACGACCCTTGCTGGCAGGAGAGCATCTGTGGAGTGACCCCCTCACCTTTGGCGGCGACTACATGGACCTGCTGGTTGATGATCATACCGACAACGGATATGCAACCCATGGTATTCCTTCGGCTTCCAATCAAATCACAACCCTTTATGATACACTCATATCGCTACCATCAACATACTGGCAATGGAGTGCAGCACTGCTGCTGGCAAAAATCAACCAGGGAAACTCCTTTATTCACCATCTTGGACATGCAAATACCAACTCTATGCTCCGGCTTTCGACTTCGTCGATCACCAATGCCAATTTTTCGCAGGTGAACGGGATCATCCATAATTTCCAGCTGCTGTACACCCAGGGTTGCTACGATGGTGCCTTTGACCAGGGATGCATTGCTGCAAAAGCGGTTACCATTGATAATTTTCTTGTCGCCGGCATTTTTAATTCTCGCTATGGCTGGTTTAACCAGGGATTCACCGAAGGACCGTCAGAGCACCTTGAGAGAGAATTCGTCAGTGCACTTTACGATGATATCCAACCGGAAAAACACCTTGGGACCGCCCATCTGATCTCCAAGGTCATGACTGCGCCCTGGATCTCTCTTCCCGGGGAATTTGAACCCGGCGCTCAGCGATGGTGCCATTACTGCTGCAATGTCTTCGGCGATCCGGCACTGGAAATCCGCACACAGGAACCAACCGCTTTTACAACCATCACATGGACAGGCAATGTTGATAATGACTGGAATAAAACTGCTAACTGGAACCTTGCCATGGTTCCAACGACCCTGTACGATGTAATTATTCCCGACACCCCCAACGATCCGGTAATTACCACCGTCAATGCAACGTTCTGTCATAACATCACACTTCAGCCGGGAGGGAACCTTACCATTAATCCCGGCAAATCGATGGTTGTGTATGGAACAGTAACCATGAGCGCGGAATAGGCTGCCAAAGCTGTTTTTTCCCTTAATCATCATCATGCCAAGGAAAAAACAAGTGATAATTTGGTTGTGCGCAAAATATTATTTAGATTTGCACTAAATAATACTATTAATATTTATACAATCAACACTTTAACGGTAACAATATATAAAATGAAAAACATCATCACTTTTGTCATTTTCGCCCTGATTGCAGGATTTAGCACAATCCTCTCCGCACAAAACTATCCTTTTGAACTGCCGAAATTACCCTATGCATACAACACCCTGGAGCCTGTCATTGATGCAGCTACCATGGAAATTCACTATTCAAAACACCATGCCGCCTATGTTAAAAATCTCAATGCCGCGCTGAAGGAAAGCAAATACGAATCCTATTCCCTGGAAGAACTGATGCTGTATGCCGGCGAATTGAATGCTGCCATCCGCAACAACGGTGGAGGACATTACAATCATACCATGTTCTGGAACATATTGTCGCTGACCAGTCCGTTTAACCCCCAAAGTGAGGTGGGCAAAGCTGTGGTAAGTACTTTCGGCTCCCCCGACACCCTGAAAATGCTTTTGAGCAAGGCTGGTGCAACCCGGTTTGGATCAGGCTGGGCCTGGCTTTATGTGACCACAGATAAAAAACTTGCTGTATGCTCATCTCCGAATCAGGACAATCCCATCATGGATGTATCCCCTGAAAGAGGAATCCCGATTCTTGGAATCGACGTTTGGGAACATGCTTATTACTTGAAATACAAGAATTTACGTGGTGATTATCTTACTGCTATTATGAATGCTATTAACTGGGAGGCTGTAAACAAAAATTACCAGGAGGCATTGGTGAGTCCGTTGCTGAAAACCATTGAAAAGGAGACCTGGACGGAATTGAACAACTTCCACGAAGTGATGGCCGGAACGTTCCACCCCTCCGAGAATGGCGACCTGAAGCCGATCCGTGAGCGTTCGGGAGAATTGCTCGCAAAGGCAAAAGCGTTGCAAAGCGGCAAGATTCCAGCATCGTTCAACACCCCGGACATTAAAAAATCCATCAACGACCTGGTCACGGGTTCCGTTAAACTGGATCAGCTGGTAGTTAAAAAGGCCGATGATAAGACCATCACCAAAAGCCTGTCGTCATTGCACGATGTGTTTCACACAATCCAGGGGCTTTGCAGGCATTGAAAACCAGGCTGATCAACTAATCCGAATCGGTTCAACAACCTATTGACATGAACAAACCCGCCAACATATCAACCTGGAGCAACGAACATGTAACGTGGGTTGATATTACCGACCCGACAGAGGATGAGTTGAAGGAGTATTCAAAGCAGTACCACCTTGATTATTATACCCTTGCTGATTGCCTGGAACCTGCGCATCTTCCCAAAAAAGAGGTGTTGCAGGATTTTACCTTCATCATCATGAGGGTATATGATGCCCAGTCAAAAAGCCCGACCTCTGTTCAGCAGATGAGCCACAAGATTGCTGTGTTTTTCAGCGACAAAGTGATCCTTACCGTGCACCGGGTCCATGAGGACATGATAGAGGAGATCAGGACAAAATACCTCGATTCGGGTATCATCAGTGTGCCATCTGAAATTGTAACCAAGATCATGTATTTTGCGGTCAAGTCTTATGAAGCTAATTCAGTCAGCCTTTCTGAAAAGATAGACCAGATGGAAAAGCAGGTTTTTATGGGCCGTCAAACAAGAACGACACTTGAGCACCTCTATTTTTTAAAGAACACCTGCCGGCTGAACCGCCGGATTTTAAGTTTTTCCAGGGAAGTGGTTGTGCAGCATTCCACCACCGACCGCGATGCCAATGCCTTGCAGGACGTGCGTGATCTTCTTCAGAAACTCAGCATGAGCTTTGAAGAAACCCATGACGACGCGACCAACCTGTCATCCATTTATCTCTCGATGGTGTCGTTGAAAACCAACGATGTAATGAAACTACTGACGATATTTTCAGTCTTTTTCATGCCGCTTACCTTCATCGTCGGGATTTATGGGATGAACTTTGAGTTCATGCCCGAATTACAATGGAAACTGGGTTACCCGGTGGTCATGATGCTGATGCTTGTGATCTGCATCATTATTTTCTGGTGGTTTAAAAAGAAGAGAATATTGTGACATATTCAAAACCAATACCCCAGATTCAAAAATAACATGAGCCCGGGGTTGATGTTTGAACTCATGACCGAAATTTCGAGTGGCCCGATAAAACTGTCATATCCGGCTGTGACCCCATATCCGACCAGGAAATTGCGCCCTGCAAAAAGAGCATCCGGGCTCGCTTCATTGGCGCCCGCATCAACACGGGGGGTCAGATACAGTTTTTTATACACGTTGCATTGGAGCTTCATCCGCCCGATCAGTGCATAATAGCCGAATTCCTGAATGAAATTTATCCCTGTGAATGGCACAAAAGATTCAATATAATTATCTGTTGTCAGGCCGCCTGTTCCGAAACAATGCTGAATGGGAGGTAACCCCGATTTGTTGAGCGTAGCCCCGGCAAAAAGGCCAGGCTGCAGTACAATCCTCCTCATCAGTTGTATGTTCTGGTTAAATTTTAAACTGACCAGCGCCGAATTGGAAAAAATCTCCTCCGAAAAGTTTTTTGACAATGGCATCACGTATTCAACCTTCAGCGTGGCCTTCACGCCTGAGGTGGGATAGCATGCCCGGTTGCGCGTATCAGCATTGATGGTGACAAATGCGCTGCCGTAACTGGAAAAATTTTCGAACGGGATAAAAGCGCTGTCAATGACAATATCCTGCCGGAAGCGAAAATATTCGTATTCAAAACCGGTTTTTAAATTAAGCATGTTGCGGAAATTGTAGTTGAAAAAGGCGGAGGCCTTGTAGTTGGTAAGGTCGAATTTATTTTTCTTGGTATCTTTATCGTAGGTGTCTACCCTGAAGGTGTAAAACTCGGCGCTCGCCCCGAATGAACCTTTTCCACCCACCCCAAGCAGATAGGTTGCCCTGAGCCGGGGGTTAACAGCCACATTGATATCGGCAATTAACTTTGAATTGTTTCCGAGCACATTGCGGAATGTACCCCCCAGCATGAGGCTGATGCCATAATCCTGGTCGTAATGAACCCCGGCTGAAACTTCACCGGGCCCTCCTTCTGCTGCATTGATAACCAGGTTTGTTTTTCCGTTGCGATATTCCAGTTCATAGGTAACACGGTCAAAATACCCCGATCCATATGTAAGCCGGATCTCCTTCTCCAGTTCATCCAGCGACACTTTCCGATGCTGAAATCCGCCAAAAATGCTTTTGAAATAGTGGTCATTCATTTTTTTGTTTCCCCTGATGATGAGGCTGTCAACATCAACAGTTGTGACGGGTGTTGTATTGTATTGCTTAAGTGGCTTATATTCAATGGCATTCAGGGAGTCAGCCAGCGCTTTGATCTCGCTGAAGTGCTGCCGTGCTATCCGTTCCCCCACTGCCATGATGGAGTCGTATTGTTCAAAATCCATCAGCCCGTACTTCATCGTGATCCTCACCTTCAGGTTGGTCAGACTGTCACCTATTTCATTGGCCCTGATCCTTGAAAAGGAGGTGATCTGATCGACGATGGCAGTGAGGGAGCCAAGTTCTTCCCGGGTTGTATAGAGACCCGACTGAACATCACCGCCAACAATGATCCCGGCTCCCAACTCTTTAACCTCTTTAACCGGGTAATTGTTAACCACGCCACCGTCAACGAGATAGTAGCCCATATAGTCGGTGGGTTCGAAGTATCCGGGGATCGACATGCTGGCGCGAATCGCCTGGGGCAGGTATCCTTTGTTGAGGACGATGGCCTCACCGGTAAACAGGTTGGTTCCGATGCACAAAAACGGGGTTTGAAATTTCGAAAAATCATTGATTTTGTATGCAGGAGAAAAGAATTTGTTCAACAGCAGGCTGATCTCCTGGCCCTGGTACATGGATGATATTCCCAATTTCTTGTTTTTCAGGGGCAGACTCACGATGGTTTTCTCACTGATCCCTTTCTCCTCGTAGGCGATGTATTTACGTTCGGTAATGTCTTTCAGCAAGGCATCCCAATTCTGGCTCCTGATCAGCCGGGCAATGGTGTCGGGGTGATAGCCGATGGCATACAACCCGCCAATGATGCTGCCAATACTCGATCCGCCGATGTAGTCGATGGGCAAACCCGCCTCCTGAATGACCCTGAGCAGACCGATGTAGGCAAAGCCCTTCGCACCGCCTCCGCTGAGAACAAGGCCAACTGCCGGGCGTTTTTTTGGTGTGGAGGCGGAGGGGGGCTGAGCCATTGCAGAAATGACAGTCATGCATAATAATATGAGCAGTATCCGTACTGATCGTGAATGAGATAAATGACAGCGGTTCATGTGACAGAATTTGCCGTGAAAATAAGAAAATATTAAGATCGGAGCGATTTTTTTCCTTCCCAAAAACCGTAACTTTGTATGATATTCGTCTGGCTCGTTCAAATCCCTGCAGAATTTAAAAAAACAAAATGGAAAGCAAGCAAATGATTGCCTTCTTTGAATACTTTCACAACGTTATCAATTCAAAATCATTGATAAAGATGGTGTTAAGCAATCAAAGAAATCACGCATCCGACCTGAAAAGCATCATCATTACCATCATTGAGATCAAAAAAGGGGTCAGGCTGAATTTCGTTTATCGTCATAAAACAAATGATGTTACAAAAAATTTTGATGTTGAAGAGGGAGTAGCCCTTACTTTCAAAGCAATGGAGGATGATTTTTTGAATGCCGACCTTTTTACCACCACCGAATCGGTCAGGCTGCTTGTTAATGTCAAAGGAAAAGTGAAAATACGGTCAAATGCCCCGGCACTGAAGCCGGTTGCCTCCTTTGGTCACGATCGCGTGAAGGAGCGGGTGATACCGGCACACAACAACATTTACCTGCGTGAACTGGGTGTGCTGAATTCTGCATTTGAGGTGCGGAATGAGATGAATGATAAATACCTGCAGATAAACAGGTACATTGAACTTGTTGAACCATTTATAAAAGAGCTTGCTTTGCCTGATCAGTTTCATGTTGCCGACATGGGTTCGGGCAAAGGCTACCTGACGTTTGCGTTGTATGACTACCTGACAAATATCCTGGGGAAAAAGCCTGCAGTGACAGGAGTGGAGTCACGGAAAGAACTTGTGAAATTATCCAATGAAATAGCTGAAAAAGCGGCCTTCAGCCAGTTGAAATTTGTTTGCGGGACCATCGGCAAGGCGGTGCTTGAAAAAATCGACATTTTAATTGCCCTCCATGCCTGTGATACTGCGACGGATGACGCTATTTTCAGAGGGATCGCCTCGGGGGCCTCCCTGATCGTTTGCGCACCTTGCTGTCACAAGCAAATTCGCAGGGAGTTCCGGGTGAACAACGCGTTAAAATCCATTACAAAACATGGCATCCTGGAGGAGCGGCAGGCAGAGGTTGTTACCGATGCCATCCGTGCCCTGTTACTTGAAGCACATGGATACAAAACCAAAGTGTTTGAGTTTATCTCGACCGAGCACACCCATAAAAATGTGATGATTGTCGGGCGAAAAGTTGCCGGAAAACCGGCTGAAATAAAAAAAAGCCTGGAACAAATCGTTGCCATCAAAGAGCTTTTCGGGATTAAACAGCATTACCTTGAGGGGTTATTAGGTTATAAGTAAGGACTTGATTTTAGTCAACATACCTATGAAACATAAAGTTTTAAGAAAACAGAATAATTCAAAGATGTGCTTTGTATGCGGCCTTCAAAATGATTTTGGCCTGCACGCCTCCTTTTTTGAGACAGATGCCAACGAGCTGGTTGCATTGATTAAACCTTCGGAACAGCACCAGGGTTATCCCGGCAGGATGCATGGGGGGATTGCGGCCACCATACTCGACGAAACGATCGGGCGGGCCATTGGCAATGGAAAGTCTGAACAACTTTGGGGTGTTACCCTTGAACTTACGACTAAGTTCAGAAAGCCGATCCCATTGGACCAGGAGATAAAGATTGTTGGAAGAGTTGTGCAGGAGGGCCCCAGGTTTTATGACGGAACCGGTGAAATTATCCTCGAAAACGGAGAAATAGCTGTGTCGGCCGAAGGAAAGTACATGAAGATTCCGTTTGATAAAATTACCGAAGCTGTTATGGGCAGCAACGAATGGTTTTACGATGAAAACATGACAGATCCCAGTGAACTTGAGATCCCGGAAAAACAATGAAATGATGCAATTTGATTATTTCCATATCTTTGCGAATTGTTATGTTCCAACGCTTGATCATGAAAGGTATTCGCAGTAGTTTTTTCTTCTTCTTGTTTTCAACGTTTGCTTATGTAAACGCACAAATACCTGCGGGTTATTATACACCCGCCAACGGACTTTCCGGAACAGCCCTGCAGCAGGCCCTCCATGACATCATCGACAATCATACGGTGGTGAGTTATACTTCGCTCCAGACGACCTGGTTCGTCAAAACCGATAAAAAGGCAAACGGGAAGGTATGGGATATGTATTCGGATATCCCGGGCGGAACCCCGCCCTATGAATACTCGTTTATTTCGGCTGACCAATGTGGCAGTTATGGGGGAGAAGGTGATTGCTACAACAGGGAGCATTCTTTTCCTTCAAGCTGGTTCAATGGCGCATCACCCATGTATTCCGACATATTCCACCTTTATCCGACTGATGGGTATGTGAACGGAAAACGAAGTAACTATCCGCATGGGGAAGTAGGAACAGCAACATGGACATCCCTGAATGGAGGTAAACTGGGTCCTAACGTATCTGCTGGTTATGGTGGTGTTGTTTTTGAACCCCGTGATGAATACAAGGGTGACTTTGCCCGCACCTACTTTTACATGGCAACACGCTATTACAATGAAGACAGCGGATGGGATATCACTGACATGACGACCAGATCTCAGCTGAAACCCTGGGCGCAAAGCCTGATGATGCTCTGGAACCTGCAGGATCCGGTTTCACAAAAGGAGATCAACCGTAACGATTCGATTTACAAGCTTGTACAGCATAACCGGAATCCATTTATCGACCATCCTGAATATGCAGCCCAGATATGGCCGGCATCCATGCCGGTACCGGGAACCTATACCTGGAATGTTGCCTCCGGAAACTGGTCATCCGCTTCAAGCTGGACACCGGCAAGGACGGTTGCCGTACCGGGTGATATCCTCATCTTCGACGGTGCAATCCGACCGGTAGCAGCGGTAACGGTCGATGTCACAACTGCCCAGTCCCTGGGAAGGCTCCGGGTAATCAACAATGCAGTAGTTACTTTCACAGGGAACACTTCCGCTTTTGCAGTCACCATCGGGGTTGCAGGAGCAGTCTCCCCGCAATTTGAAGTCACGGCAGGGTCGGCCCTGACAGTCAGCAGTACCGGTCCTGTATTGATGAGCCTCCCGGCCGGGTTCATCGCGACGATCTCGGGCAACCTGGTGTTTCAGAATGCAGCCCATCAGTTAACCGGAACCAGCGCCGGTTCCATTGTCTTTAACAGCGGCTCATTGTTTACTGCAGGAACTGCTTTCAGCGGAACACCATTCGGAACAACCGCCCTCAATTCGGTGACCTTTGCCGGTGGTTCGGTTTATACCCTTGAATCAGGGTTGCCCCCCTTCGGTGCCACTACCCCCGGAAGTGTCGTGGTTTTCCAGCCGGGCAGCCTATATAAACATAAAGCAAACTCAGCACCCTCCCTCCCCGGACGAACCTATTCGAATTTTG
Organism: uncultured Bacteroidales bacterium; assembly: GCA_903926565.1. Taxonomy (GTDB): domain Bacteria; phylum Bacteroidota; class Bacteroidia; order Bacteroidales; family FEN-979; genus CAIVAT01. The sequence goes on along the minus strand of CAIYJU010000002.1, from coordinate 19,568 downwards.
AGATCGATGCAGTAACATTCAACCAGACCGTAAGCACGGGTACAGCCACCTGCACATTCGACAACCTCACCGTTACAAACGCAGTGACCGCCGGATTCGACTTTCCGGGCGGATGCATCATCAGGGGCAACCTGGTCGTCGCAGCCGGAACCCTCAGGTTCAATCCCGCTCCGGGCATGCTCAAATTTGACGGAACGGCCACACAATCAATCAGTGGTGCCGGAAACCTCGTGATCGGTGCCGCCTGTGATGTCACAGTTGGTGTAACTTCCACTACCATCCTGAACAAAAATTTGAATCTTGGAAAAGATATTGTCATCCTGCCAGGGGGTATGCTGACCATCAATCCAAGTGTTACCCTGACAGTGAATGGCATGGTTGTTATTAATTGAGAAAGAGTAGATTACTGTTCCATCCGCGACGGTAGTTAAAAGCATTTTTCTTATCGGACAGTGGTAAACACTCAAATAATTTGCACATTTGGCAAAATATAAAAGCAGTATGGCGGAAAAAATTATTGGAAGAACGGATGAATTGGATCTCATGTTGAAAATTGCTAAATCCGAAGAAGCTGAACTGCTGGCAGTATTCGGACGAAGAAGGGTTGGGAAGACATTTCTGATCAGGAATGCATACAAAAAAGAACTGGTTTTTGAATTTTCCGGTATTCATGATGCCACCCTTAATCAGCAATTGGAAAACTTCAGCGGATCATTATCCGGGGCAATCGGGCATCTGACGATTGCAAAGCCGGTCAGCTGGATTCAGGCGTTTAAAATGCTTGCTGAATATCTTACCCCCCGGATTAAAAAAAATAAAAAGGTAATATTTTTTGATGAATTTCCATGGATCAACACCCCACGTTCAGGATTTTTACCAGCGTTTGAGAATTTCTGGAATTCATGGGCTTCACTGCAAAAGTTACGCAAAAGACCTTGAACTGAAAATGAAAGTTTTTCGTGATCGCACCGGAACCCGTAAAACATTATTTCTGACAATGATAACGACACATGGATTAAAAAACGGAAAAAATTTTCCAGGTCTTGTTCACAATGAGGTCTCGATGGGTGCACTGTTTAAATCTTAGGCTTATGGCGTTTGCCGCACATGCCATTCGGCCTCCTGTCCTCCCTAACATGTCGTCACAATCCCGATTTGTTAAAATTTGTTAAATCTTTTATTCAGATTGAATAAGTCGGTTTTTTTGCTAAATTTACCGCCCTGATTGTTAGGGGACCTGCCACAATCTTAACCGTGAAATCATTGTTTAACTTGTTGTAAATATGATTTTTGGTCATTAATTGAACCTTCCCTTTCTGATGGCGTTTAGTTTTTATAACCATATCATCTACCACTATCTCAGTTAGTATTAACCAACCAAATCCAACCACCTATGAGAAAACCATTACTTTTATTGTTTGCACTGGTGATGTCGCTTTACACCATCGGGCAAAAAACAATGTTTTCACCAAATGCGACCGGTGAAGACATGGCGCCATCCGGAGCGAAAGTCCCCGGAGGGGTCTACCAGGGCAGCAATTCAGATGCGCCGTTAACGGAAACCACTTTGTGGGTCTTGCCTGAAAATGGAGGTACATCTTCGAACACCAGGGCTCCTGGCAATAACGCTAAATACCAGAGAACGGAATATCTGATCACACCTGCAGAGATGGCGGCAAGTGGTTTCACCTCCGGACTTAATATCAATTCTATCGGTTACCTGTTACAGGCTGCCGGGGCAGGTACTTTATCCGGAACGTTGAATATCTATCTGAGGAATACTACTGATGCTACCTACACCCTTGGCACTAACTGGACCACAACCGGGTTTACACAAGTTTATTCCAATGCGAGTTTTTCACCGGTTATTGTAAATAATTCATTTTTTATACCCCTCAATACAGCGTATAACTATACTGGAAGTGGAATTTATGTTGCCTGGGAATTCGCTTCACCAACGGGGACAGTCGGAACAATCGCCACCACCCATTATTGTAACTGGATTAACGGATCCACCTTGCTTTATGGCTACAGAGGCACTACACTGGGAACTGCTCTTACCGCTGCCGCCTGGAGACCAGCCACTTTGTTCAGTACAGCACCAACCTTTACAGATGTGATCAACGTAACCAATATCTTCGCCCAGGGGAAGGTGGCCACACCATTTGCAACTCCCGCTCCCATTGGTGTACGGGTTTTAAATACATCTGCATCTCCTGCTGTTTTTGACCTTACAATTACGGTTAAAGATGTTTTGACAAGCACTACCAGGTACACGAACACAATTGCAGGAGTGACAGTTGCTGCCAGCAGCAATGCAGTTACAAATTTTGCAGGGTGGACTCCGACAATATCTGAGGATGTTTATATCACTGCAACAGCCACTGCCCCGGCAGGAGAAACATATACAGCAAACAATTCACAATATATATATTCTACTGTAAATGCCAGTACGAATGCCTATGCATACGGAACACCTGGGCTAAATGTGAATTACGGGTGGACCTACCCCGGAGTAGGCATATTTGCAAACAAATATACCATGAATGGAATGGGAATTGTCACCGGCGCCAAGCTTTTCATTGGAAATACGGCAGCAAATACAGGCAATACAATTTCCGCAGTTTGCCTGAACAGCGCAGGCGCCATCGTTGCCACCTCAGCAGCTTATGTGATTCTTGCCGGAGATCTGAATACCTTGAAAAGCTTCACATTCCCGACACCTCCATCATTTAATAATGAAATCTATTATGTTGGAATGCTTACTACTCCTGGAACAGTCCAGTGGAATCCATGCGGACTCTCGTATGAAGTTCCTCAAAGAGGAGGCTCTTATTATACATTCGCGGCAACCGGAGGTACTCCAAGCGAATTCACCCTGACATACCGGTTCAACAATGAGGCAGTTGTTGCAGCTTACGCCGGGGTTGAGAATCCGACTGCATTCACAGCCACTCCGGTAAGTACAACTCAGATTAATTTGAGTTGGGCGCTGAACCCCAATAGCAACAATGTACTGGTGGCGTATAGTCTTACGGGGGTTTTTGGCACGCCTGTCAACGGATCTACGTATGTTGCAGGAGCAACCATCACGGGTGGCGGGACGGTTTTGCAATACAATACGTCCACTTCCTACAATCATACCCCTCTGTTGCCGGCCGGCATATACTATTACAAAGCCTGGTCTTATGACGGAACGACCTATTCTGTTGGAACGATTACCAATGGAAGAACTGACTGTACCCTGACAACTGCACCATGGACTGAAAGTTTTGAAGGTGCTCTTTTCCAACCCATGTGCTGGTCAGTAAGTAATACTTCCAATGCATGGGCAAGGTCAACAGCATGCAGCGGATATGGAGTAGGCACAGCTTCTGCCAAAGCGAATTTCTTTGATTTTACCAGTCCCACCCCATTTGACCTGGTCACCCTGCAGTTTGATGCAGCTGCCATGCCGAACCCGGTGTTGAAATTCGATTATGCTTATGCAGCTTACGACGATGCCAGCGGTCCGTATATTGATGAAATGGATGTATATTATTCCACCGACAACGGTGCAACCTATTCCATGCTGTTGCCGATGCCGGGAGGCCTGACAGGGATCCTGAATACATACGGGCCGGTTTCCCTGGGAACTTTATTTGTGCCTACAGCGGCGCAATGGGCTTCCCAGACACTTCCACTGCCCGCCGGAACAAACAAGGTAAAGTTTACAGCCATCAGTGCCTACGGAAACAACCTCTACCTTGACAATGTGAAGGTGTTCCAGCTTTATGCCCATGATGTTGGAGTTGCAACCGTTGATGTATCCCCGATTGTCACTGTTGGGAGCAGCACGCCCATGGCAACGGTCACAAACTTTGGAGCCAATACGGAGTCATTCCCTGTAACCATGACCATCGGTGCCTACACATCAACCAAAACTGTTACAGCTTTGGCCCCGTTTGCTTCAACACAGGTTACTTTCGATGCCTGGTCGGCCGGCTTGGGCGATTATACAATTAATGTCTGCACTGGTCTTACAACCCCTGTGCCCGACATGAACACTCCCAATGATTGCAAACCACAGGCGGTGAAGGTGCTCAACCTGAACAAACAGGTTTATGCCTACCTGGCCTATAAGGGTACAGGAACCGACCTTGCCGGACCGACAACCTTCACGCTTGCAACTCCCGGAACACTTAATTCGATTGCTGACCAGTCGACACTTCCGATCGCCACAGGAGGCACCTGGGCAATGGATACATGGTATGCCGCCATTACAAACACCGTGGCACCTTACAACCTTGTTACCATGAATACGACCACCGGGGCAAGAACAGTGATAGGTGACATGGGATTTTCGATGAACGGCCTGTCATACAATACCGCAAATGGTTTATTGTATGGTATTACCTATAACAGCATAACTTTAGCTACGGATTTATATACCATAAACATGGCTACCGGTGCCTCGACCCTTGTTGGTTCAGCAGCGGGTGTTCTGCTGATCAATCTTGCCATCAATAACGCAGGGGTATGTTACTCGATCGATCTTACCAATGATAATCTTGGAACTATTAACCTCACAACCGGTGCATTCACCGTTGTCGGGCCACTTGGATTCAATGCCAATTATGCCCAGGATATGGAGTTTGACCGTGAATCAGGTGAGCTATATATGGCCGCAGAAGATCTGTCAAGCGGATGGCTTGCATGGGTAAACCAGGCTACGGGAGCATCAATCAGAATAGGTGCATTTGAAGGGGGCGGCGAAATTACCGGGTTTGCCATTCCCTATACCTATATTCAGCCGTTCACAGAGGTTACCGGAACGGTAACCGGAGAAGAAACCACCTGTTACAATGCAACCAATACAATCACAGTAGGCGGAGCCAACCCGTTTACAGTTCAAATAGGCGGGAGTGCTACATTCATCGCTGGTGTGAAGATCAGTTTCATGCCGGGTACCACCATTCCGGGCGGTGCCAGCATGCATGGGTATATCACTACGAATGCATCCTATTGCGCGGGAGGACCTCCTGCAATGCCTGCAGTTATTGCCGGAACGGATCCTGCTACCTCCTCCAGCTTCGAGCAGGTCAACTTCAGCATCTTCCCGAACCCGACCAGTGGTAACTTCACCCTGGTACAAAAAGGCGACAGGAAATTTGGCGATGTAAAGGTTGAAGTTTATGGCATGCATGGAGCCAAAGTACTTGTTTCAAAGATGATCGGCGAGAAGCAACATGAGTTTGTAACATCTCAGCTCCCCGTTGGCATCTACTTTGTAAAAGTGGTTGCCGATGATTATACTGAAACAATCAAGCTGGTAAAAACCAGATAGGGTTGATTGATTTACGATTGGACGATATACGATTGACGAATATATTTACGATTAACCGATTTACGATTGAGCAACGCTAATCTTAAATCGTAAATCAAGCAATTCAATCTGCAATCGTAAATCGTCCAATCGTAAATATTATAGCCGGGATCACGAACATCTGGATCCCGGCTTTTTTATGTCCGCCTTTTCACCCTAACACATGGGGCAAATATTCATCTGTTAAAATATGTTAAATTCTCAAACTGGCTAGAATGAGCCTTATATTTTATTACTTTTAGCATCCCATATCAAAACGTTATTTCGATCATTCTGTTCTCGGAAATTAGATTTATTAACTAATTGTAAATATGATTACTGATCGTTTTGTTGATTTTCCCTTCACTAAAATTACTTCCCCGATATATATTAGTTTTTACAATTCAATTATTATTAACCAAACCTAAAACACATGATTATGAGAAAAATGTTACTTTTAATGATTGCCCTTATGGTATCTGTGTATTCGATCGGGCAGAAAGTTCAATCAGTGTCGTCGCTCATGACTGATGGAGGAACACCAGCAATAGTCCTTCCCTTCAGCATGCAGGGTCAGGACTTAACAAGCATGACCCCGGAATCAGATTACATGTCTGCATGGGTTTTGCCAAGTACCGGAGCTACCTCCGGGAACAGCAGGTGTCCGAGCAATGTCTTTCTTTACCAGCGTACTGAGTACCTCATTACTGCCGCAGAAATGGCAGCAAGTGGTTTCCCCAATGGTTTTGATGTCACTTCGATTGGCTGGCTGCTCAACAGTGCCGGTGATACCGCCCAGACAGGCAACATCAAAATCTATCTGATGAATACCGCCGATATTGCCTATAATCTTGGGACGACCTGGACCACCACCGGCTTTACGATGGTAAGCAATATTGCATCATGGACTACACCAATTGTTGCCGGTGCCTTTGAGGTTCCTTTTATAGGAGGATCCACCTTTACCTACACCGGCGGCGGCGTTTATGTTGCATGGGAATTCAGCAATCCTGCCGGCCCTATCCTCAATACAACCGGTGCTACGGTTGCATTGTGCAATCTCGACCTGACCACCGGATTAATGGGACAAAGAAGCAATGTTTCTATGCCCACCACTCTGGCTGTCTCGCCGTACCGCCCTGCTACCTTATTCGGGAATAACGTATACACTGACATTCTTGCCATCGGCAACATCTACGCACTTGAACGCGCTCCTATTCCTTTTGGTGCCCCGGTGCCTTATGATGTAAGAGTTCTTAACACTTCAGCGGCTCCTGCAACATTTGATGTTACCCTTACTGTTATGGATGCTACCAATACGATTGTCCGGTATACCTCAACTCAAACGGTGACCGCACTGGCAGCCAATTCGGCAGCAACCGTCAATTTCACCTGGACACCGACTATTCTGGAGGATGTAAACATCATCGCAACAGCCGCGGCTGCACCGGGAGAGAATTTCCTGACAAACAATACGATGAGTATTGTCGGAAGTATAAATGACAATCGCTTCTCATACAATTACAGTACGGCTGCCACTGGCGCTGTTGGCTGGACGGCACCCTATGCTGCCATTTTTGCCACCAAGTACCAGATGAAATCTGCAGCTACCATTACCGGTGTCAATATTATCATTGGCAATTCAGCAGGGAATACCGGGCAGACCGTTTCCGGTGTGGTCCTGAACAAACAGGGAAATGTGCTTGCCGAATCAGCCCCTTACGTGATAGCCGCCGGTGATTTGGGCGTCAACGTAAATTTCCCGTTTGCAACACCACCCAACGTTGCCCCGGAAGAATTTTACGTCGGATTGGCAACGACCACAGCGGCAGCAACATATTACCCGATGGGATATTTTGGTGAATCACCGCTCAGGCCAACTACGTTCTACCGTTTCGAACTTGGCGGATCTACACCTGCTGAAATCTCAGGGTATAAATTCGCTATCGAGGCAGTGGTTGCACCATTTACCGGTGTTATCTATCCCAGGAACTTTGCAGCTACCCCTGCAAGTGCAAGCCAGATCAACCTGAGCTGGTTACAAAATCCGAGTGTCAACCCGGTGATGGTTGTTGTAAGCACAACAGACGCTTTTGGAACACCAGTTGATGGAACAACTTATGCGGTTGGTTCAGTACTCCCCGGCGGCGGCACCGTGATTTACAATGCCTCAGGTACAGCATATAGCCATACAGGACTTACCGCAGGTACCATCTATTATTACCAGGCCTGGTCTGTTGACGGATCAAACGTATATTCTTCCAAAGTCTATACTTCCGAAGCAACCTATTTCCCTGTACCTTATACCCAGAATTTTGAAGTGGCAACCCCGTTGCCCCCGTCATGGTCAGGAAACATGGGTATTGAACCGCTTCATGGCACTGCCTCCAGCCAGGGGATGACCTTTGACCTTTTTGAGGATCCTAATTATCTTAACTGCGATGGTGTTTCTCCGCATGTCGTGTTACCCGCTACCCAATGCAAGGTGTCCTTTGATTATCGTCTTACCGACTGGGTTTCAGGAGTTTATCCGGGCCCTGCAAAGCTAATGACCGCAAACGACAAAGTTGAAGTACAGATCTCAACAAACGATGGAGGTACCTGGACCACGTTGTACACCATTGACATGTTCACCCATGTAACCAGTATTGATTTTGTAAACAAGACTGTCAACCTCCCTCTTTATGCAGGGGCTGCGATGATTCGTTTTTATGGCACCTGGGGTTTTGGTGACTATTATGTTGACATCGATAATTTTGTTGTAGAAGAACTCCCATTATGCGCTGCGCCTACTTTGCCAACCGTTGGCAGCATAACGACCACCAGTGCTTCAATTGGCTGGACAGGCCCTGCAGTCGTGGTATTGGATTACGGCACACCAGGACATGCTGCCGGTACCGGAACCATCATCAACCCTGTGGTAACCAATCCTTATACCCTGTCTACCCTCGCACCCGGAACCAGCTATGATGTTTATCTCAGGCAGGAGTGCGGTGCAGGAATTTACAGCACCTGGACCGGACCGCTCAACTTTACCACCCTGGCTATTTTAAATATCAGCCCGAATCCTTTCAATTTTGGAACTTTAAACGTCGGCTTATCTTCTGCTTCACAGGTTTTCACAATTCAGAACAACGGCGTTTCTCCTATTTTGATTGACGGATTGTTCCTCGAGGGTGCAGATGCCAGCCAATTTGTTAAGACGGATGGAGCGACATACCCGAAATCACTGGCTGCCGGTGCATCCTATACGGTGAGTGTTCTGTTCCAACCCACATCTACCGGAGCCAAAGTTGCATACCTCAGACTCTCTGAAAATGAGACTGACCATTTTGTCAATTTAGCCGGCACTGGTGCCTGTGTTGCTCCATCAGCACTTACAGCCTCCAGCTTCAGTACGACCTCTGCCACCCTTGGCTGGACAGCCAACGGCTCGACTGCATGGGAGATTGAATTTGGCCCTGCAGGCTTTGTACAGGGAACCGGAACCATGGTCACAACAGGTGTTACAAATCCTTATGTGTTGTCAGGTTTGACGGCAAATACAGCCTATGGTTTCTATGTACATGCAGTTTGCACCCCCGGTATTTACAGTGTCTGGGCAGGACCTGCAACCTTCAACACTCTTTGTAATCCAACCGCGGCTCCTTTTGCTGAAGATTTTGAACTGGCAACCTTCCCTCCGGCATGCTGGAGCAGGACAACCGGAACCCAGTTGTGGTTCAGGACGGCTTTAGCCAGTGGTTATGGAACAGGTACGGCTTCTGTAGTTGCTAATTTTTACGGCTATAGTTCAGCGACTCCTTTCCACCTATTGACAATGCCATTTGATGCCAGCACAGTTTACGCCCCGGTATTGAAATTTGACTACGCTTATGCTACTTATACAGATGGTTCTGTTGACGAGATGGATGTATATTATTCTACTGACAACGGAGCTACCTTTACGATGCTCCTGGCTATGCCGGGCGGATTCACGGGTATCCTGAATACTGCCGGTAACACTGCTTCCTCATTTATACCTTTAGCCAATCAATGGGCAACACAAACGCTGGCCCTTCCTTCGGGAACCAACATGGTAAGGTTCACGGCAATCAGTGGCTACGGAAACAACCTGTTCCTTGACAATGTAAAGGTTCAGTCCGCCGTAGATGCATTTACAACAGTTACAGGCAGTGTTGCTGCCGGAACACCTGTATGTTTCAATGCAACGAACACCATCACTGTCGGCCCGGTTACAATTCCGACTGGTGCCAGCGCAACCTTTATCGCAGGCCAGAAGATCAGCTTCCTGCCCGGAACAAGTGTTGCAAGCGGTGCTTACGTTCATGGCTATATTGCACCAAATGGTCCTTATTGCGGCGGCGCGCCTGCCAGGCCTTCCGTTCTCGCAAGTACAGAACCGACTACCCAATACAGCAGTGTTGAGCAGATCAACTTCAGCATCTTCCCGAACCCGACCAACGGCAATTTCACGCTGGTACAAAAGGGCGACAGGCAATTTGGCAATGTAACGGTGGAAGTTTACGGAATGCGTGGAAACAGGGTGCTTGCCTCACAGATGATCGGCGAGAAACAGCATGAGTTTTCAACATCCGACCTCCCTGTTGGCCTCTACTTTGTGAAAGTTGTTGCTGAGGACTATACTGAGACGATCAAGTTGATTGTAACCAGATAACACTGATTGACGATTGGAGGATTTACGATTTACGAATAAATTGACGATTAACCGATTTACGATTAGTGCTCATCAATCGTAAATCGGAACTCAAACAATTCAATCTGCAATCGTAAATCGTCCAATCGTAAATATGAAAGCCGGAACTCCTTACATCGGGGTTCCGGCTTTTTTTTAGCATCACGGGTTATGTTTCCTGGAATTTTCCTCATTTTGAGACAGGAAAATAGAAAATGCGCTATCTTTGCCGATAATAAGTGTTGATTGTGTGATAAAAATCACGAAAAACACATTAAAGATGTGATGTATGGAAATAGAAAGGGGTGTTTTACGTCAACTTATCGGCTTTCAAAATATACATGCTCGATGTGGCCTTGCTCAGGCGGTTATCACTGCTCGACCCGATCGCCATTTCCGGGGGTAACAGGTTGTTAACGGAGTTTAAAGGCGCGCTGACTGAAAATTTTGTGTTACAGAGTTTGGTTCAGCAATTTGAAGGAGTTCCGCGCTACTGGAAATCAGAAAACACGGCAGAAGTCGATTTTTTAGTTCAGTATGAGAATATGATTGTGCCCATTGAGGTAAAATCAGATGAAAATGTTAAAAGTAAAAGTCTCGCATTATATCGTAAAACCTTTAATCCTGAACGAAGCATCCGGTATTCGTTGCGCAATCTTAAGCGTGATGACGATCTGATCAATATCCCGCTGTTTATGATTGACCATACAAAAAAAATATTGGCAATGTAATCGCTAAAGTGAGTTTTTTTTATCCGGTTTTAGTATATTTGCTTTCCGGTTCATGAAACGCTCCCGTGCGTATTATTTTTTATCTTTCAGAATCATTTGAAATTGAACCGATCCATTTTGAGCAACTTTACTCTGACGTTCCTCTAACCATCCTTTAACCTTCCTGTAACTTACCATTGATATCCCATCGATCTACCACAAACCACTAGCTAAAGCCAGTGGCAATTGAAGAGGCAACCAGATTGCCTCCAGTTAAATTGCCTCCAGTTAAATTGCCTCCAGCTTTAGCTGGAGGATCCTGGTGATCAGAATCCATATTGGCTTTAGCCAAATTTCTTTTGGCTGGTAAAGGGGCCCCCTTCTCTTCAAGGGGAGACCGGGGAAGAGGCCTGGACATACCGGCAATTGAAGAGGCAACCAAGCTGCCGCCAGCTTAATTGCCTCCTGTAATTGAATCAGGACACGGCAGCTATCTGTTGTCTGCCACTTTAAAGGCGATTTGTGACATTTTGATGAAATGATAAATAATGTATAGTGAAATAAGCAATAATTGGCTATATTTGCATATTACACCAAGCAATTATGGATGCAATAAAAGAGAAACATCGAAAAAAATCAGCCAATACTTCGCTTGAATTTATCAGGAGTACGATGGATCGTATCGATTGGAGTTCAAGGCTGATCGGGATCAAGGGTGCCAGGGGTGTTGGGAAAACCACACTGATGTTGCAATATATTAAGACTCATTACCCAAATGATCCATTGGTTTTGTATGTAAGTTTGGATGATATATATTTTTCGGACAATCATTTGATCGATTTCGCAATTCAGTTTGCGAAGCAGGGTGGCACCAGGTTATTTCTTGATGAGGTTCATAAATATCCCAACTGGTCACAGGAGATAAAGAATATTTACGATGATTTACCTGAGTTGCAAGTAGTATTCACCGGCTCATCTTTGCTTGAAATTATCAATGCCCGGGCTGATTTGAGCCGAAGGGCTGTAATCTATAAAATGCAGGGACTCTCATACCGCGAATATCTCGGTTTGACGCTTAAGCTTAATTTACCCTCTTTTTCACTTGAGGATATGTTAACCCACGCCACCGGAATAACCGAACAAATTATTGGTAAGGTGAAACCATTGCAGTATTTTTCCCGGTATCTTTCGGGAGGATACTATCCTTATTTTCAGGAAAACGAACTGCTGTATCACATGCGTGTCGGGGAAGTGGTAAACATGATCATCGAGCTGGAGTTGCCTTTGTTGCGCGGCGTCGATGTCGCTTATACCTCCCGGTTAAAGCAACTTCTGCTGATCATTGCACAATCAGCCCCATTTATACCCAATATTTCCAAACTCAGCGAAAGAATTGGCATTAACCGTACAACTCTTATAATGTACCTTAATTATCTGCAGGAAGCGGGACTTACGCGAAATCTTTATAAGGAAGCTTTCGGGATTACCAAACTTCAAAAGCCTGAGAAAATATTTCTTGAAAACAGCAACCTGGCAACCACTTTTCCCAATGAACAGACCAACATTGGCAATGTGCGGGAAACCTTCTTTGCGAATCAGACAAGCTATGAACACCTGCTTACATTTCCCGAAAAAGGAGATTTCCTGGTTGACGGGAAATATTTGTTTGAAATTGGCAGCAGACAAAAAAGCAGGAAGCAAATCTCTGGTATTGAGAATTCTTTCGTAGCTGCGGATGAGCTCGAATTTGGATTTGACAACAAGATCCCATTGTGGCTCTTTGGATTTTTGTATTGAGGGCAGCATGCCCTCAGCTAAATCTTCGGCCAAAAGCCTTTTCCCGCCGGGGCATCCGTTTATTTAAACCAATACTAAACTGCGACCGGGGATGTTTTACCAACCATTATTTTCATATTTTTGGGAACCAGATTTGTTTGGAGCGTGACATTTTTAGTTAACGGGCTAACCAATACAAAGTCACATGAGTATCTGTTCTCGATACGTACCCTTCCCCTTGCTCCAATTACTTAAACTCAATATATTTTCCCAGGGAATTTTCTTTACTATTTAACCAAACACAAATTTAAAACGTATGAGAAAACTTTTATCAATGCTAATTGTGATGACACTTTGGGCCGGAAGTTCGTGGGCACAGGTGGCCACTTACTCTTTTGCCCAGACCAGCGGTACGTATGCCGCCATTACCGGCACGGCAAGTACTGCTTCAGGAGATGATGGAACCCAGTCCTCCATTCCCATCGGATTTAACTTTACATACAATGGGGCGACGCAGACCGTTTTCAGTGTAACAACGAATGGTTCTATTGCTTTCGGTGCTTCCGCCCCCGGATGGACAAATTCTTTGAATGCACCAACATTAACCAATATTGTCGCTCCTCTCTGGGATGACAATAATTTAGGATCCGGATCGATCATTTATTCAACTACCGGTGCTGCAGGTAGTCAGATATGTACCATACAGTGGACAAATTGCGCTATTGGCGGTGTTGGGAACTCTTCAAATCCGACAGCCTCTTTCCAGATCAGGCTGCATGAAACCACCAATGTGGTCGAATTCATTTATGGAGGAACCAGTGCAGCCTTATTAAGTACATCAGCTTCAATTGGCATCACAGGAGCAATTGGGAACTATTTAAGTGTTACGCCAGGTGCACCCGCCACTGTATCTTCAGCCAGTGCCAATAACAGCATCTCATCAGCAACATATTTCCCAAGCGGAACGATTTATACCTTTACTCCTCCTGCTGCCGGAGCGCCCGGTTTGCCAACAACACCCAGCCCTGCTGACTTAGCTATCGGCGTACCTGTTAATGGTTCAGTTACATGGACTTTCGGTGCAAACACAGCTACGTATGATCTGAAGTTCGGCCCGACAGGAGCGATGACACAGGTGGTTACCGGTGCATCTGCCGGAAGTACAGGTTCATATACCTACTCAGGTCTTGTAAACGGTGCCGTTTACCAATGGCAGGTTATTGAACACAATGGTGCCTTATCTACAGCTGGTTCAACCTGGAGTTTTACAACAGTATGCGCCGCCTCTGCCTTACCATGGACCGAAGGTTTTGAAGGAATGGCTACTGTTGGAACAAACATTCTTCCGTCATGCTGGGCATATACCAACGTGACCAGTACAAACTACTCCTGTAATGGAACCTGTAATTCAAATACCGCGCATACCGGTACTAAATTCATTGGCGGATCATGGAGTTTTGATGTTTGGAATTTCACTCCCGGCTTTCAGCTTACTGCCGGTACTTCCTACGATTTCACATATTGGTTCAAATGTACTGATGCAGTCTTGGGATATAATGTGAGCCTCGCCTATGGAACTGGCCAGGATGTTGCTTCAATGACCAATGTGCTGAATGCAGAAACAGATCTCAACATTGCTGTTTGGACACAGCGGACATTGACATTCACCCCTGCTTCAACGGCTGTTTATTATTTTGGGCTGCATAATGTTTGCCCGACATACGCACCAAATGGAATTGGATTTGATGATTTTAAGCTGGAACCAACGCCGGCTTGCGTTGCTCCAACGTTCCTCACTGCAAACGCCATCACCTCAACCGGGGCAAATTTAAGCTGGACCCAACCGGGTACTGCAGGAGCCTGGGAATATGCTTATGGCCTTGCTCCGTTCAGTGAACCTGCAGGAGCGGGAACACCTTCATTTTCAAGTACTGTCAACCCGATTTCCGGTCTTACCCCAAATACCGCATACCAATACTATGTGAGGACTGATTGCGAAGGACCCTTAAGTGCCTGGTCCGGTCCTTATTCATTCACGACACTCTGTTCGCCGACAGCTTTATTCTCAGAGAATTTTGACGGGGTTACAGTGCCGGCACTTCCCGGTTGCTGGGGTAAATATACTTCGCCATTGTACACCTCGCAATCTGTTACATCTTATACATATCTTCCCAATACGGCCCCCAACTGTGTTCAGTTATACAGTTCTTATGCATCTGCAGCCGCTGATGCCCCGTTGCTTATATCTCCAGTTCTTAACAACCTTGGTGCTGGTACCCATCAGTTAAAGTTCTATGCAAAAGGAGCAAGCACAAATCTCTCTGTGATCGTGGGAACGATGACTGATCCATTGAATCCCGCTACTTTTACTACATTCCAAACGGTTACAGGTTTAAATACAACTACCTACACGGAATTTATTGTAAATTTTGCTTCATATGCAGGAGCTGACACGTATATTGCTTTCAAGCATCCATTAACAACGACCTATTCGTATATTTACCTTGATGATATAACCTGGGAACCTATTCCTGCCTGCCCTCAGCCAACTTTCCTGACAGCAGTCCCCACAGCATTTAATGCCACACTTGGATGGACCGAAAACGGTACTGCAACCTCCTGGGATATCGAGTACGGGCCTACAGGTCATGTCTTTACGGGAACACCAACTGTTGCCGGAGTCACAAATCCATACCTTTTGCCAGGATTAACTCCTTCCACAGGATACACCTATATGGTACGTGCAAACTGTTCAAATTCGAACAGTCAATGGTCAGGACCAAAAGTTTTCACAACAGCGGTGGCCTGTCCTGCTCCAACAGGTGGGATTGCATCAGGCATCAGTGAAACCGGTGCAAAACTGCAATGGACAGAAAACGGATCCGCAACCTCCTGGGATGTTGAGCTAAGGACAACTGGTTCAACTTTCACGGGAACACCCACTGATCCTGGTGTTGGCAACCCATTTAATGTTGGCGGATTAACCTCGGCAACCTCTTATACCTATTACGTTAGAGCCGTCTGCGGTGGCAATTATGGCAACAGCTTATGGTCTGGTCCTTATACATTCGCAACAACTTGCGGTGTTCTTCAGTTACCATATTGCCAGAGTTTCCCGACAGCCGCAGTTCCTGCATGCTGGACAGAACAAAAAACCGGTTTAATCACGACCAACCACTGGTTTATGGCCAATACCAACGTTGCAGGTGGAACTCCATATGAGGCCGAGGCAACTTATTCTCCGGGTCAGGGTGCAACACAGGCCGACAACGACCGCTTTGTTTCTCCGGGGTTTAATACAACAGGGTTAACTTCCATCCATCTGAGTTTCCGCCAGATGCTGGATGACTATGCTGCGGGCATCAACGATGTATGGATCAAGGTTCAGTCAAGCGCTGATGGCGTTACATGGACAGACGAATGGGTGCACAATGGAGGACTCGGCGTTTCTATTCCTGCAGAACAAAAGGAGATGGATATCACCAACAATCTTGGCGGTACAACATATATTGCTTTTACACTGGCCGGTTATACGTATGACATTAATTTCTGGTACGTTGATAATGTGTGTGTTACAGTTCCTTTGGCTCATGATGCCAGTACAGTTTCCATTGACAATGTTCCATCTACCAGCTTGATCGGTGCAACCATTGTTCCGAAGGCAACAGTTAAAAACTTCGGTACCAATGCTGAAGTTTTTGATGTTCACATGACCGCAGATGGTGGTTATGCCTCTACTGTAACCGGGGTGAGCCTTGCCGCAGGCGCTTCTACACAGGTTACGTTTGCTAACTGGACTCCTGCCGGCGGAACGTTCAACGTCCAGGTTTGCACCCAGCTTGTTGGTGATTTGGATCCAACAAACAATTGCAAAACGAAAAGTGTTGTGGTTTCAAACCTGGCATGGTCAGCGGGGACTGCTTATCCTGTAACAACCTATATGGGTACAGGTGTCGGATATACCGACAATTCAGTTTCCCCCCCGGTTGGTTACCTGTTCAGCTTTGGTGGAAATACTACCTCTACCCTGGGAACAGAATGCTACAAATACAATGAAACAACCAACACCTGGAGTGCCATTGCCTCCCTGCCTGGTAAAAAAGTTGTAATGGCTTCTGCCATTGTAGGCACCAATATCTATATCATTGGAGGGGCTGATGCAGTGGGGTATAATTCCACTGTTTACAAGTATGATATTCTGACGGATACCTGGTCAACAGTTGCCAGCTTGCCTGTTGCGACAGGATGGGGCAAGGCTGTAGCCCATGGCACCAACATCTATTTTGCAGGTGGTCTTGATGTACCTGCGACTACCGTTTTCTCAACTGTTTATGTGTACAACACTCTCACAGACACCTGGGCAACAGCCACATCGATGCCTGGTGCAAGATTCGGTGGAGCCTTTGCAGGAACCGGGAATAAAATTGTTTATGTTGGCGGTGCAGATTTAACCGTTATCAGCAATACTGTATATGTTGGTACGATTTCCGCGATTGATCCTACGATCATCACATGGGCAACTGCCAAGAGTCCTTATCCTGGAACCACTGGTCAGCCTTCAGGCGAACTTATTGAAGATATCGCCGGAACCTCTGCCATCCATGTTAAGCCAACCAGTAACAGGGTGAATTATCCGGGAGGAACGATGTACCGTTTCGACGGAGCGCCATGGGGTACCAATGGAATTATTGTTGCCGCCGGAAGTCCGACAGCAGCGTGGACACCAGCGACTCCAAACCCATGTTATGCCTACAATCCCACAACAGACGTGTGGACAGCAAAACCCGATGTTCCCACACCGGTACTCGGTGCATCCACCGGTTCTGTTGACCTGAACAACGGGGGCATACATACCTGGAAACTGATCGTGGCCTCTGGTTATACCGGCACCGCACCAACATCAGCCACACAGGTTCTGACTGAGGTCATGGCACCTGCCGCTCCTCTTGCAGTATCCGGAACCGCAACCGATGTTACAGGTTGTTTCGGTAATTCCAATGGTACTATTATTATTGCTGTTTCAGGTGGAACTCCTGGTTACGCCTACTTATGGAGCAATGGTGCAACTACGGTAAACTTAGCCGGTGTGCCTGCAGGAACCTTTACAGTTGTTGTAACTGATGCAACTATGGCAACTGCAACAGGCAGCTGGACAGTTAACCAGCCTGCTGAGATTATCCTGACAGCTGTTGCTGCCAATGCAAATTGTCCTTCGATTTCCGACGGCAGCATTGATCTGAGTGTATCTGGAGGAACTCCTGCATTTGGATATGCATGGAGCAACGGAGCCACAACACAGGACATCGGCGGCCTGGCAGCTGGTACCTACACGGTAACGGTTACCGATGCCAACGGTTGTACGAAAACCGGTAACTGGACAATCTTGCTTACAAATGCTGTATGCGCGAACATTACTGTAACAGGAGCTGTTAATACAACAGTTTGTTACAACGCACTCACCACGATCACCGTGGCCGGCGGCATTACCACGTTCTCGGTAGTTTCTCCGGGAGACGCAACGTTCATTGCCGGTCAGAACATCCTGTTCATGCCGGGAACATCTGTTGCAAGCGGTGGTCATATGCATGGCTATATTTCAGGCACCTTCTGTCTGAATCCTTCGGCTCCGGTCACTGCTGCAGTTACCGGCCAGGTTGAACCACAGATGAACCTCTCCACGGTCAATTTCACACTTTACCCGAACCCGACCAGCGGCAATTTTACCCTCGTGCAAAAGGGAGAAAAAACCTACGGTAATGTGAAGGTTGAAGTCTATTCGATGAATGGTAAGAATGTGATGACCGAGCGTATGATTGGCGAACAGCGCCATGAATTCCAGTTCTCAAACATTCCTGTCGGCCTCTACTTTGTAAAAATCGTGGCCGATGAGTATGTTGAAACTATTAAACTTATCAAAACAAGATAGGATGATTGACGATTGGACGATTGACGATTGACGATTGAATTGACGATTAACCGATTGACGATTAGCGTTGCTCAATCATAAATTGTCAATCAAACAGTTCAATCTGCAATCGTAAATCGTCCAATCGTAAATATTAAGAGCCGGAATCCTTTATGTAAGGGTTCCGGCTCTTCTGTTGATAGGTTACGGTCACATTGTATGTTTCACCAACCTTGACTTTTCAGGGATAAATCAATCCGCCACAGGCAGCGAAGTTCCACATGTTAAAAAACGTTAAAAGTCTCAGGGGTCATCATCGGAGATACTTATTTTATTATTTTTGCGATCTCTACTTGCTATGCAAAACCTGATTAACAGGTTATTGAAGTGAACTTAGCAACGTCCCCGGCGAACCTATTTGTCTTCCCCACCTACCCTAACAAACATTTTATCATCAATATATTTGCCCGCGAATTCTCTTATTAACAACCAAACAAACAAAAACATGAGAAACTTTCTACTTATCATTGTTGCGCTGATAATCAGCAGCGCGACTTTCGGACAGCTAACAGGGATCAAAAACATCCCGGGTGCCGGGGGGCCGAATGATTATGCAACCATTGCTGCCGCGGTAACCGCGCTCAATACATCAGGAGTTGGTGCCGGTGGGGTTACTTTTGATGTTGCGGCCGGTCACACGGAGACCAGCGCCAACATTCTATTAACCACGACAACAGCCTCGGCTGCCAACCCGATTGTTTTTATCAAAACCGGTGCAGGAGCCAATCCGCTGGTAACTGCAGCAGCCGGAACTTCTACATCTGTTGACGGGATCATCAAGATCCAGGGAACAGATTATGTCACCTTTAATGGGATCAACCTGGTCGATCCGGTCTCAAATGCAACAGCAACCACCCGCATGGAGTGGGGGTATGCAATCCTGATGACCTCGGCTACAGATGCATCGCAAAACATCACCCTGGTAAACTGCAATATTACGTTGCAGAAAGCCTATACCGCAAGCCCATATTCCAGCGGGATCTATTCGAAAAACCACAATGGAACAGTTACCACCGCGATTACTCCTACTGCCGCAACTGGCGTTGTAAGCAATTGCACTGTTGATAATTGCAACAT
>CAIYJU010000001.1 GCA_903926565.1 uncultured Bacteroidales bacterium | reverse complement strand
TATGGATACATCGTTTTTGCTTTTCAGCTCACCTATGCCATTGGGACTTTTATCATGGGATATGTGATCGATCGTCTGGGAACGCGCTGGGGCTTTGCTCTTGCCGTATTTCTGTGGGGATTGGCCAGTACGAGTCATTCATTGGCCAGAAGCTGGATGGGTTTTGCATTTGCCCGTATGGGTCTGGGTATTGGACAGGCAGCCAATTTTCCTGCAAGCATTAAAACCGTAGCTGAATGGTTCCCGCCAAAGGAGCGTGCTTTTGCCACCGGATTATTTAACGGTGGATCCAATTTTGGACAGGTTCTTGCACCCTTACTAATCCCGGTTATCCTGGTGCTTTTTTTCTCCTGGAAGTTTATTTTTATTTTTTCAGGTATCTTAAGTGCACTTTGGCTGATCATGTGGCTGATCGTTTACCGAACCCCGGAGGAGAGCCGTTTTGTCAATCAGGAAGAACGTAATTATATTCTGGATGGTTCCGGAAAACCCGAAAAGGTAAAGATTCCATGGAGCCGGCTGGTCCTTTACCGGCAAACCTGGGCAGTGGCACTTGGTAAATTATTTGCTGATCCTGTGTGGTACTTCTATCTTTTCTGGGGAGCTAAATTTCTTCATGCCAAATTTGGAATTAACCTGAGCGGTCTGGCATTGCCACTGGTAACCATCTATGTAGTGGCCTATTGTGGTGGAGTCGGAGGTGGCGCCATGTCCTCCTGGTTATTGAGAAAAGGAAAATCGGTCAATTTTGCCCGCAAAATAACCATGCTGGTCAGCGCAATTCTCGTACTCCCCGTGATGATGGTCCCATTTCTTGATTCGATTACTGCTTGTGTGGCGCTGATCGCACTGGCAGCCGCGGCTCATAACTCCTGGTCTGCCAATATCTTTACTGTTGCTTCCGACCTGTTCCCAAAGTCGGTGGTCGGATCTGTAATTGGTTTTGCAACCACAATCAGCGGTATTGCTGCAATGATTACCTCGTTACTGATCGGTTATGCGTTGAACAAATCGGGAACTGACGGGTATGTCTTCCCGTTTGTGATTGCATCTTTTGGTTACCTGATCGGAATCGCAATTGTCCACCGCCTCTCTCCAACAATGAAGCCTGTATCGCTAAATCCGTAACCTGAAAATATGTCATTTAATATAAATACAAAAAAAATTGAAAAATGGAGCGCCGTAATTTTATAGCCATGACAGGGACTGGTTTACTGGGAACAAGTCTGTTACCCAATTCAGTATTTGGAATTTCTTCGTCAAAATCCAAAATAAGATGGGTGAAAAATGGAGAAAACAAATTATTCAGCCAGGTGATTTGTGAGGAGGAGCCCTTTGTCAGGAATTCTGCATCAGCTGTGCTGGACGCGAAATGTTCTTTGGTGGATCAAGGTAAGCGTTACTTGGAAATTAAGCTAAAACCGGGTAATGAGTCAATCAAAGGTGAGCAAATTGAGGCCAGGCTAACGCATCAGCTTCATAAAACCCCCTTCGGTCAGGGTGAAGATTTGCTTGAAGCTACTTTAGTTGTCCGGAATCCGGGTAATGCCGTAAAACATGTTGATATCTCTTTTATTACAGGCGTCCAATCCTCTGATCAATATGATAATCTGCAAATTTATATTCCCATTTCGGCTGCGGGATTATTTAAGGACGACCGTCATGCGTCAATAGGAAGCCTTGACTTTTTCACCGACTGCGATCATAAAGTCGGACGCGAAAGCTTTGAGTGTAATTATCTGGAGCCAATGGCAGCCAATCCGTCAAAACGGAAAACAAAAGCGCTTCTACTTGCCCCCGTTGTCGATACCTATTATCCGCAAACTACGTGGCGCGTATCGATGTTCACCGAAGCGGAGTATCCTTGCGAATTTAAATCGACACCCGACAACCAGAATAATCCGCAGTGGTCTGCCGGAAGACAAATTACTTTAAATCCGGGAGAAGAGAAGACCCTTCTGTGTTTTCTGCTGATACATCAGGGAGACACATCCGTTGCATGGAATACTTTTCAGGCATTTGGATATAAAGATTCAGCTACAGTGCCCGACTGGTTGCGCAAGGTAAAAGTTCACTATTATGACTTTTTATCTTCAGCCAATGGCGAACAGGGGCATCGGGGCGATGGTTACGAATCCGATCTCCCGTATTTTAAAGAATATCATGTTGGTATGGCAACCCAGCATGGGTATTACCCCCTCCATCGGAGATTTTATTCAGCCATCGAGAAAAAAATGGCTGGCAATGCAGGGCGATAAGCAGGGAGCCGCCGAAATGTCAATCGACAAAATGAAGGCGCGGATTGAGGCAACCCGCAAGGTTGGTACACACCCCGCTGTTTATATGCATACCCTCTGTTTTGATGATGCTTCCCCGCTATTCGGTAAGTTAAAAGATTCAATACTTGTAAATACTGATGGACAGCCTATCAAATATCCGTGGAGCAATTCCGATACCGCAGGGCAGAACTGGTTTATGTCTTTTGCTGCCAAAGATTGGAGAGATCACCTGCTGAAACAGACTGAGTACATTAATACTCGAAGAGAGATCGGAAGAGCGTCGTGTAG